>CAIXDD010000154.1 GCA_903918155.1 uncultured Hyphomicrobiales bacterium | reverse complement strand
CGGCGCGTGGCGGCCGCCAGGCGTTTGTCGTCATTGTAGCGAGCCGGGCGGGATTGCCCAGCCCCATGCTTTACGCCGCGCGCGCGGGCGCCTATGGTCGAGCCGGAGCGGCGATGGGATCGATGCAGGGGCCAGGCTATTACGAATTCTTCGCCGGCGGCGGCATGGTTCGCGCGGGGCTGACGCGCGCGGGCTGGTCCTGCCTGCTCGCCAATGATTTCGACGCGAAGAAAGCGGCTTCCTATGCGGCCAATTGGGGCGCGGATCATCTGCGCTGCGCCGACATCCACGCCTTGACCAGCGCGGACCTGCCCGGCGTCGCCGATCTCGCCTGGGCGTCCTTTCCGTGTCAGGACCTCTCGCTTGCGGGCGCGCAGGCGGGGCTTGCGGGCGCGCGTTCGGGCGCATTCTACGGCTTCCGCGATTTGATCGCGGCCCTGCGCGCGGAAGGGCGCGCGCCGCGCGTGCTGGCGCTGGAGAATGTCGTGGGGGCGTTGTCGGCCAATGGCGGGCGCGATTTCCACGCGCTTTGCGCGGCGCTGCGCGATCTCGATTACGTCTGCGGCGCGCTGGTGATCGACGCCGCCCGTTTCACGGCGCAATCGCGCCCGCGCCTGTTCGTCATCGCCGCGCGCGCGGACCTGCGCATTCCCGCCCAGCTCGCAGGCGAGGCGCAGGAGGGCGCCTTCGCGCCGCCGGCGCTGCTGCGCGCCCATCATTCCATGCCCGACGATCTCAAGCGCGCCTGGCGATGGTGGCGCGTTCCCGCGCCCGCGCAAACCAACGCGCGGCTCGCCGATGTGGTGGAGGACGATCCGAGCGACGTGCGCTGGCATGAGCCGGAGGAGACGCAGCGCCTCGTCGCGCTGATGGACGGCGCCAATCGCGCCAAGCTCGACGCCGCGCTCGCTTCGGGCGCGCGTCAGGTGGGCGCGCTCTTCCGGCGCACGCGCACGGACGCGCAGGGGCGCAAGGTCCAGCGCGCGGAAGTGCGCTTCGACGGGCTTGCGGGCTGCCTGCGCACGCCCGGCGGCGGATCAAGCCGGCAATTCCTGCTGCTGGTCGAAGGCGGGCGCGTGCGCTCGCGGCTGGCGTCGGGCCGCGAAGCGGCGCGGCTCATGGGCCTGCCCGACGATTACGTCCTGCCGGCGCGCTATTCCGACGCTTTGCATCTGCTGGGCGACGGCGTGGCGCCGCCCGTCGTGCGCCATCTCGCGCAGCATGTGTTCGAGCCGCTGCTCGCCTGCGCGATCGATCAGGCGGCGGCGTGAAGCCGGAAGCGCCGAGCCCGCAGCGCTCGGCCGTCATGGCTGCGGTGCGCGGGCGCGACACGGGGCCCGAGCGCGCCCTCCGCCGGTTGCTGCGCGGCTTCGCGCCGGGCTATCGCCTGCATCGCAAGGACGTGCCCGGGCGCCCCGACATCGCCTATGTCGGCGCGAAAGCGGCCATTTTCGCGCATGGATGTTTCTGGCACGGGCATGAGTGCGCGCGCGGCGCGCGTGCGCCCAAGACCAATTCCGATTATTGGCGCGAGAAAATCGCCCGCAACCGGGCCCGCGACGCGCGCGCGCTCGCCGAACTCGCCGCGCTGGGCTGGCGCGCGCTCGTGGTGTGGGAATGCGAGATCAGGACAGGGGACGAGGACGCGCTCGCCCGCAGGCTGCGCGCCTTCGTCTGCGACGCGCCTCAGAAACGGGCGTCGAAGGAATAGGAGACCTGTCCGCCGAAGGTGAACTGGTTCAACGAGCCGAACGCCTTGGGAACCGGGCTGTCGGCGGCCGCGCCGAGCAGGCGGTCCCAGCGCGCATAGCCCGTCGCCGCCCATTGCGGCGAGAAGCGATAGCCCAGCGAGGCGGCGGCGCCGGCGGATTTCAGCCCGCCTTCCGCGTCGAAGGCCTGCGCGATCGTGGGATTGGCGAAAGCCTCCGCCGCCGAGACGCCGAAAAAGGCGTTCATATAGGACGAGCTGGCGAGGCCCAGACGAGGGCCGGCTGCCATGGTCCAGGCGCCGGCGCGATAAACGCCGTCGGCGGCCATGTCGAAGGTCACGCCCTCATGGCCGCGAAAGCCGTAGCGCATGTCCACGCGCGCGCGCAGGAACTCGCTCGGCCAGAATTCCATGAAGGCGCCGGCCTCCAGCGTCCACGGCACATTGGCGAGGCCCGCCAGCTCCGGATGGTCGGAGGCCTTGCGCGCGCCGACATAGCGCAGCGAGGGGCCGGCGCGGAAGGCGCCGAGATCGAGCAGGCCGAAGGAGATCGGATCGTCAGGCGCGGAGAAACGCTCGGGCGTTCCCGCGCGGCGCAGGCCGAGGCTGGGATAGGGAACGACGCGCAATCCGTCGGAGCCGGGATATTCGGGCGAGGCCGACAGATTGCCGCGCACCGTCACCGTCCAGTCGCCGCCGAAAGGGGAGGCGAGCGGGGCGGGCGCTTGCGCGAGGGCGGGGCCAAGGGCGGCCGCGAGCGCCAAGGGAAGGGCGCACAGGCGGGCCGAAAAAGCCGCCGGTAAAGCTGGCGAGCGAGCAGGCGACGACATGTGGCTCCTGGCGGTCGTTGATCGTCCGATGGGCTCTCCGATAGCAGCCTTCGGCCCATTTCGCCAGTGGAGAGCGGCGACGGCGGCGTTCCGTCGCGGCCTTGGCCGGGCTAACATGCAGCATGAGCGCGCCTTTCGCAGACATGACCTCGGCCGGCCCGCCGGCCTTTCTGAAGGTGGAGCGGTCGGCCCTCGGCCGCCCCTGGCGCGACCGGCTGGACGCCAAGGGCCGCGCCCTCGCGCAGGCCATGGTCCAGCAGCACGGCCTGTCGGACGCGCTCGCCCGCGTGCTCGCCGGCCGGGGCGTGGCGTGCGACGATTGCGTCGATTTCCTCGATCCCAAATTGCGCAGCCTGATGCCGGACCCGTCCTGCCTCGTGGACATGGACGCCGCCGTAGCGCGGCTGGTCCATGCCGTGGAGCGCGGCGAGACGGTCGCGATTTTCGGCGATTACGACGTGGACGGCGCCTGTTCCTCCGCCCTGCTGAGCGATTTCCTCGGCGCCTGCGGCGTCGAGAGCATCATCCATATTCCCGACCGGATCTTCGAAGGCTATGGGCCGAACGCGGAGGCGATCCGCGCGCTGGCGCAACGCGGCGCCACTTTGCTGGTGACGGTGGATTGCGGCGTGACGAGCCACGAGCCTTTCGAGGAGGCGCATCGGCTTGGCCTCGACGTGATCGTGTTCGACCACCATCAGGCGCCCGAACATCTGCCCCGCGCGCTCGCCATCGTGAACCCCAACCGGCAGGACGATCTCTCGGGCCTGGGGCATTTATGCGCGGCGGGGGTCGTCTTCATGGCGCTGGTGGGCTTCAACCGCGCCCTGCGCGCCGTGGATTTCTGGACGCCGACGCGTCCGGCGCCCGACCTGTTCGCCATGCTCGATCTCGTCGCGCTGGCCACCGTGGCGGATGTGGCGCCGCTGCGGGGGCTGAACCGGGCTTTCGTGTTGCGCGGGCTTGAGGTGATGCGCGCCCGCGCCCGCGTGGGCCTGCGCGCCCTGTTCGACGCCGCCGGCGCCAATGGGCCGCCGCGCGCCTATGCTTTGGGTTTTCTCATCGGCCCGCGCATCAATGCGGGCGGGCGCATCGGCGATGCGGCGCTGGGCGCGAAACTGCTGCTCCAGCGCGACGAGGCGGAGGCCGCCGCCATCGCGCAGGAGCTGGACCGGCTGAACCGCGAACGTCAGGACATCGAGGCGGCGGCGGTCGCCGAGGCCGAGGCGGAGGCGCTCGCGGCGATGGGCCTGGGTTCGAGCGAGGGCGGGCCCGTGATCGTGACCGCGCGCGAGGGCTGGCATCCGGGGATCGTGGGCCTGGTCGCGTCGCGTCTGAAGGAGCGGTTCGGCCGGCCCGCCTTCGCCATCTCGCTGAACGGCGCTACGGGCGTCGGCTCCGGGCGCTCCATCGCAGGCGTGGATCTGGGGCGCGCCGTGCGCGCGGCGGTCGAGACCGGCTTGCTGGCGAAGGGCGGCGGGCACGCCATGGCGGCGGGCCTGACCATCGACGCGGCGCGGCTGGGCGATTTCCGCGCCTTTATGGACGAGGCCATGGGCGAGGACGTGGCGCGCGCCCGGCTCAATCAGGGGCTGGCGATCGACGCGGCGATGACGGCGGGCGGCGCGCGGGCGGACTTCGTGGCGGAGATCGAGCGGGCGGGGCCGTTCGGCGCGGGCCATGCGGAGCCGGTGTTCGCCTTCCCCGCCCATCTGGTGGCCGATGTCGGCGTGGTCGGCGCCGGCCATGTGCGCCTGCGGCTGGAAGCCGGCGACCGGTCGCGGCTCGACGCCATCGCCTTTCGCGCCGCCGAGGGCCCGCTGGGCAAGCTGCTTCTGGGGGCGCGGGGCGAGCGGCTGCATGTCGCGGGAACGCTGGCGCTGGACACATGGGGCGGACGGGAGCGGGTGCAGATGCGCGTGCTCGACGCCGCCCCCGCCGAGGGGTCGCGCTGAAGCGCGCCCAGCGAGATCCGGGAGCCTCGCGGGCTTGCGAAGAGCGGCTCTTGCAAAGCCCGCACGGCCCGCCTATACCGACGCGGCTTGCGTCGGCTCGCGCCGCGCAGCGAGCATTGCGACCTTCGTCTATCGGTTAGGACGGCTGCCTTTCACGCAGCAAAGAGGGGTTCGACTCCCCTAGGTCGCGCCATCGTTTCATCGCCGACGGCTTCTTTTTTCCGCGCGGCCCCCGGTCTGCGGCCGCGCGGATCGCGCCGCCGCGCCGCGTCTGCGGCGCAGCGACGTTTGGCGGACCCGCCTTACTGGCAGAGACCGCGCCATTCGTTCGCGTTCACATAAAACACGCCGGGCGCGTCGCGGCCGGTGCGCAAGGAGAAGATCGTTCCGCGAAAGGCGGGATGAATGCCCGCCACGATGGCTTGTTGGGGAAGAAACCCCATGCCCGAACTGTCGTGATCCTTGCTGACCCGCTTGAGCGCCGCATCGGCGTAGATCTTCTTCGGGCCGCCCTTGAGATCGTCGTCGCGGCAGACGCCGGGAAGCTTCGGCGCGCCCTCCGGCGCAGGCGCCGCCGCCGGCTGCGCGCTTTCGACGGGCGTGGAGACCGCGGCCGCCGCAGGCTTTGCGCCGTCGCAGCGCAGATAACGCGTGGCGCCCATGACGAGCGCGCCGCCCTCGACCCGCATTTTCATGTTCTTCGTCGCCCTGCCGTCTTCCGAGCTGCAGGTGGCGTTGACCACATAATCGGCGCCCTGACGCGAGACGCGGTTCACCTTGCAGGCGAATTCATTGGCCTCGATCACGGACGCCGTGACGGTCAGGGCGTAGTTTTGATATTTGCAGGCTTCGGGATCGCTTGGGTAGATGAACTGACCCCGCAATTCAGCCGGCGTTTCGGCGGCCAAAGCTTGGGGAGCGAAGGCGACGAGGGCCAGGAGCAGCGCTTTTCTCATTCAATATGTCTCTTCAATTATAGGCGTTGAGGCCTTCAGCCTTAAGCATTCAGGCCAGCGCGCACAAATGGAATCGCCGCAAGCGCATCGCGGCGCCGCGCGCGGTTCTTTCGCAGGAGCGCCCAAAGCGCGCGTCGCTGAACTCCTACGTCGGAAGATCGTTTTTCCACGGCCGGCGCCGATGATAATTTTTCCATCCACCTCTCGCCGCTCTCCCTCGACGACTTCCGGAGGCCATCATGTCCCTTTCCGTGAGCTGCACGCTTTCCGCCGCCATGGTGCTTGCGACGGTCGCGCTGGCGTCGGCGCAAACGCCGGCGCCGACGCTTGCCATTCCCAAGGCGCTGCAGGCCGAGCATCACGACTTGTTCGAGTCGCTTGAGGCCGCCACCAAGGCCGGCGGCAAGACGGGCGAAGCCGCCAAGCGCGCCATGGCGGTCCTGAAGCCGCATTTCGAAAAAGAGGAGCGCTTCGCGCTGCCGCAATTGGGCGCGCTGGAAACCCTCACACGAAAGGGCGCCGCCGTGCCGGCCGGGCTGCGCGAGGATTTGATCAGGCGAACCGACTCCTTCCGCGCCGAACTCGACGGCATGCTCGCCGAGCACAAGCAGATTTCCGCTGCGCTCAAGGATATGCGCGAGGCGGCCGCGCAGGAGAAGAAGGACGATGTCGCGGAATTGGCCGAGATGATCACGGGCCATGCGGAGATGGAGGAGCAGGTGCTCTATCCCGCCGCGTTGCTGGTGGGCGAATATGCGCGCGCGATGAGCGGCGTGACGGGATCGACGCCTTAAGCGCCGCGCCCTCTGGCGCGCGCGTTCCTTGCATGCGCGCGCGCCGTTACGGGATCACGCCTTGCGCGCGAGACGCGGAATCAGGCGCTCGGCGTTTCGCGTTTCGATCAGCTCCAGCTCTTGCGCGCTGAACGGGGTCTGCGCCATTTCGGCGAGGCCCTGCTGCGGTTTCACGAAAGGCGCGTCCGATCCATAGAGGATGCGTTCGGGCGGCATGAGATGGCGCAGCGCCGCAAGGGCGCCGGGCGATCCCGCCCCTGCAAGATCGAAATGCAGATTTCGCAGGAAGGCGCGCGGGCCGCCCGGAATCGCCTCTGCGAATTTCGGACGTCCCAGGAGATGATCGAGCCGCCCGGCGAGCATGGGCGCGCAGCCGCCCGAATGCGGAAACACCCAGCGGATGCGCGGGAATTGCGCGAGCCGCCCCGACACGAGCAGGCTGACGATCGCGCGCGTCGTCTCGAAGGCGAATTCGATCACCTGCGGCAGAAGCCCGGGGATGGGCGCGCCATAGGCGGGCGCCGTGGGATGCACATAGACGAGCGCGCCGCGCCGGTCGAATTCGGCGAGCTGCTCGGCGAAAGCGTCGTCGCCGAGATATTTGCCCTCGTAATTGGTGAAGAGCGCGAGTCCGTCGGCCCCCAGCGCGTCGAGCGCATAAGCGGTCTCCGCGAGCGCGGCCTCGCGCGCGGGCAGGGGAAGCGTGGCGAAAAAGCCGAAGCGGCCGGGATGGGCGGCGGCAAGCTCCGCGGCATAGTCGTTCCATGCGCGCGCCAGCGCGGGCGCCTGCGCGCCGTCGCCGAACCAGACGCCGGGCGTGGAGATGGAGCCGACGGCGGCGCGGATTCCGTTTGCGTCCATCATGTCGAGCGCCTTGCGCGGCGTCCATGACAGCAGGTCCTCGCGCGGCGTCGCGTGAGCGTCGCGCACGCGCTCGGCCTCGCGCCGCATGTGGTCGGGCGGCAGGAAGTGATGATGAATGTCGATGCGATGTGGTTGCGACACGTGCGTCCGCGCGCCCTTGCGGGCCCGTGCTCCCTGGCCGGGCTTCTTCTGGGGCCCGCGGCGATTAAACCCGCTCGCCAAAGCCAAGGCAAGCGCGCTCGCGCTTTCGCGCGTTTTCCCCCGCATTCACGCCTTTGGCGCCGCTTCGCCCGCGCATTGGGCGAGGAATTGCGCGAACTCGGCCACTTTGCGGTTGTTGGCGCGCTTGGGGTTCATCAGCAGGCGCGTTTCGAGCAGCAAGGGGGGCGCGTCGAGGGCGATCACGGCGAGCCGCCCCGCCGCGACGTCGGCCTCCACGGAGGGATAGAGCGAGCAGCCCAGGCCGACGCCCGCCATGACCATGTCGCGCACGAGCGAAAATTCCGTGCCCTCCGCCACCATATGCATGCGCTCCACGCCGACGCCGGCGAGCAGGCGCCTCTGCGTGCGCCCGAAGAGGGATGAGGCCACAGGGCCCACGAAATCGGCCTGCGCCAGCTCCGCCGGCGTCACATGCCCGCGCATCGCCAGCGGATGGTCGGGCGCGCCGAAGACGACGAACCGCTGGCGGCCCAGCAGGACGGAGGGCAGGTCTTCGGGGTCGGAATCGCTGACGAGGCAGCCCAGATCGGCCGCGCCCATGCGCACGGCCGCCAGCACGTCTTCCTGAAACGCGATGCGCACCGACAGCCGCACGTCGCGGCGCTCGCGGGCGTAAGCGGCCAGAGGCGCCCGCAACAGCGTATGGGCGAGGGAGCGTTGACAGGCGAAGGAAATGGCGATCGCCGCCGCGCTGCCGCGCGCGTCCAGCTCTTCTTCGAGCTTGCTGGCGAGGGCGATGGATTCGCGCGCATGGTCGAGCACGCTGCGCCCGGCCTCCGTGAGGCTGGCCTGTCGCCCGCTCGCGCGCTCGAACAGGGTGACCCCGGCCTCCCGCTCGATCGCCTGCACATGGGCGCTCACCGAGGGCTGGGCGATGCCAAGCCGGCGCGCCGCGCCCGCGAAGGAGCCCGTCTCGGCGATGGCGACCAGAACCTGAAGTTTCCGCCCCGAAAGACTTATCATGAAGGAGCTTATAGCCTGTAAGCTATGTTTTACCAAGCCTGCGCGCCGTCTTGCCTGACGGCCGCCGCAGGCGTCGAATGGGATGGGGACGCAGATTCCCGATTGGAGGGAGGGACACATGAACATCACCCGTCGCGCCGCCATCGCCGGCGCCGCCGCCGCCAGTTTCGGCCTGAGCGCAGGGCCCGTCTTCGCCAATGATAAGCTGCGCATCGGCAAGTCCATCGGCTCGTCCTTTCCCTTCAGCGGCGCCGATTACGGCAAGGCCAAGGGCTTCTTCGCCGCCGTCGGCATCGACGCCGAAGTGTCCGTCTTCCGCGGCGACGGCCAGATGCAGCAGGCGCTCGCCGCCGGCGCCATCGACATCGGCCTGGGTTCGGGCCCCGGCATGGGCTACGCCGCCAAGGGCGTGCCCGGCATCGCGGTGGCCGCCATGGCGAGCGAGCCGCGCAACATGTCGCTCGTGGTGCTCAAGAACGGCCCCATCAAGTCCGTGGACGATCTGAAGGGCAAGCGCGTGGGCGTGACGACCGCGGGATCGCTCACCGATTGGTTGACGCGCAAGCTCTCCGCCACCAAGGGCTGGGGCGCGGAAGGCATCGAAGTGACGCCCATGGGCGAGATGCGCACGCGCCTCGCCGCCATGAAATCGGGCGAACTCGCCGGCAGCGTGAATTCGATCCAAGAGACGTTCAACCTCGTGGAGGCCGGCGAAGGCCGCCTGCTCGCGACCTTCGGCGACGCGGTGCCCGACTTCCACACCCATGTCATCTTCGCGCATCGCAAATTGATCGCGGAGAAGCCCGAGGTGCTGCGCAACTTCCTGCGCGCCTGGTTCAAGACCGCCGCCTACATGCGCGACAACCGCGCCGAGACGGTGAAATTCATCGCGCAGACCATGAAGCTTCCCGAATCCGTGCTCGAAGCGAGCTACGATTACGAGATGTCCATGATGTCCTTCGACGGCGCCTTCAACCCAAAGGCCGTCGAGACGATCCGCTATTCGTTGAAGGATCTCGGCATCCTCGACCGCGTGCCCGAAGCCAAGGAATTGTTCCTGCCCGGCTTCGCGCCCGTGACGCCCTGAGCCTTCCCGCTTGCGCCGGACGCGTGCGGCCATGCCCGCGCGCCCGGCCGCTTTTCTGAGGTTTCCATGAACGATATCGCGATCTCCATCCGCAACGTCACGCAGCGTTTCGGCGGCGAGGGGCAGGCCGATTCCGTGCTCGCGCTCGACGACGTGTCGCTCGACATCCGCAAGGGCGAATTCGTTTGCCTGCTCGGGCCCTCCGGCTGCGGCAAGAGCACCTTGCTCAATATCGTCGGCGGCCTGTTCAAACCCACGACGGGAACCTGCACCGTCGAGGGCCGCGCCGTGAACGGCGAGCCGCATCCCGACAAGATCGCCTTCGTCTTTCAGGAGAGCACGCTCTTTCCCTGGTATACGGTGATCGAGAATTTCCACATCGCGCTCAAGTTCCAGGGCATCGCGCGCACCGAATGGGACGACCGCGCCATGGCGGCGCTGCGCGCCGTCGGCATGGCCTCTTTCGCGCGCCATTACCCTGAGCAATTGTCGGTGGGCATGCGCCAGCGCGTGAACATGGCCCGCGGCATTTGCGTGGGCACCGACATTTTGCTGATGGACGAGCCCTTCGCCGCGCTCGACGAACAAACCCGCATGGTGCTGGGCGAAGACCTGTCGCAGCTGCTGGCGGCGACCAAGAAGACCATCGTCTTCGTCACCCATTCGCTCGCAGAAGCGGTCTTCCTCTCCGACCGCATCGCGGTGATGACCGCGCGGCCCGGCAAGATCAAGACGATCATCGACGTCAACGAGCCGCATCCGCGCTCGCCCGACTTCATGCTGGAGTCGCGCTTCAGCGAGCTGCGCAACGAATGCTACGCATTGCTGCGCGACGAAATCCGCGCCACGGTCGCCGCGCAGCGCGATCCTCAGGTCGCGGGGAGCTGATTCATGGAAGGCTCTTCCTTCGCCGCGCGCTCGGTCCAGCTCTCCTTCGTCGCCATTGTGGCGGGCGCCTGGTATCTGGCGAGCGAGACGGGCAGCGTGAGCCGCCTGTTCCTGCCGCCACCGCGCGAGGTGATCGCGGCCATCGAGCGGCTTGTGGCGACGCAGGCCTTCTGGTCGGCCGTCACCGTCACGCTGACCACCATCACGAAGGCCTTCGTCATCGCGCTCGTAGCCGGCGTTCTGACGGGCTATGTGCTGACGCGCTCGAAACTGGCGATGCGCGTGATCGAACCCGTCCTGTCGGGCCTGTTCACGATTCCCATCACGCTGTTCCTGCCGATGTTCATCCTGTTCTTCGGCATCGGCGCGGGATCGAAAGTCGCCTATGGCGCGACCTATGCGTTCTTCCCCATCGCGCTCAATACGATCGCGGCTTTTTCGAAAGCGGAGGAGCGTTATCTGCGCGCCGCGCGCTCCATGGGCGCGGGCGCATGGGATTGTTTCCGCCATGTGCTGCTGCCCGGCGCCATGCCTGTGCTCATCACCGGCATGCGCATCGGTTTCTTCATCTGCTTCGCATCCGTGCTGGGCGGGGAGACGATCTCCTCCGTGGCGGGCGTGGGGCGCAATATCGCGCTGGCGGCGGAATTGATGGAGCCTGCGCGCATGTATGCCTGGATCATGTTCGTGATCCTCACGTCCGTGACGCTGAACATGGTCGTCTACAGCGTCGAAAACCGCATCAGGTCGAGGTAGCCGATGAACGCGCCCGTGATCGTCGCTTCCCCTCCCGCCGCCGCCTCGAAATGGCGGGCGATCCTGCAAAGCGCGCTATGGCTGCGCATCGGCCTGCTGGCCGCCATCGTCGTGGCGCTGGAGATTTATGGGCGCATCTGGGCGGATCCCGCCTTCATGCGTCCGCCGACCGCCATTTTCGAGGCCTTGCGCAAGGAGATCCTGCCAGAGCCCAAGGTGATCGCCGCGCTTTATATGTGCGTCGCCGAAATCGCCGCCGCTTATGCGCTGTCGATCCTCTTTGGCGTGCTGATCGGCCTTGCGGTGGGCGCCTCGCGCTTCAGCCGCGGCGCTTTCTTTCCCATCGTCTTGCTGCTCTACGCCATTCCGCAGGTGGCCTTGCTGCCCTTGGTGATCCTCATGTTCGGCCTGGGGCCGGCCGCGAAAATCGCCTTCGGCCTCAGCCATGGCATCTTTCCCATCATCGTGAATGTGGTGGCGGGGATGCGCGACGTGAAGGAGCTGCATATGCGCGCGGCCCTGTCCATGGGCGCGAGCCGCGTCGACATCGTGCGATATGTGGTTCTGCCGCATATGGTGCCGAGCCTGTTCACGGGCCTGCGCCTGGGCATGACGATGACGCTGCTCGGCGTGATCCTTGCGGAGCTTTACGTCTCGCAGGGCGGCGTCGGCTATTACACCCGCGTGTTCGCGGAAAGCTACAATCCCGCGCCGCTGTTCGCGCTGATCGGCTGTCTGGCCGCCATAGCCATCGCTTTCAATGAACTTGTCCGCATCGCGGAGCACAATCTCACCCCAGGCAAGCGTCGCACGCACGCCCTCAAGGCATCGGTGAAGGAATGAATATCGTAGGCGTAGACATCGGCGGCACGTTCACTGATCTCGTGGGCTGCATCGACGGAAAGATCGTCACTTCCAAAACCTCCACCACGCCGGTCGATCCCACAAGCGGCGTCGCCAACGCGCTGTCGTTGGCCCATTGCGACCTGCCGAAACTCGGCGACGTGCTGCATGGGTCCACCATCGCGATCAATACGGTGCTGGAGCGCAAGGGCGCGAAGACGGCGCTGATCACCACGCGCGGCTTCCGCGACGTCTACGCCATCGGCCGCGGCAATCGCATCGACGCGTTCAATCTCTGGTTCCATCGGCCCAAGCCCCTCGTGGATCGCCAGCTCACCTTCGAAGTAAGCGAGCGCATGAACGCGGCGGGCGACGTTCTGGCGCCCATCGACGCCGCTGAGGTGGAGCGCGTGGCCGGCCAGCTCGCCGCCCATGGCGTGGAGGCGGTCGCCGTCTGTTTCCTGCATTCTTACGCGAACCCCGCCCATGAGCGGCTGGTTGGCGAGATCCTGCGCCGCGCGCAGCCCGATCTCTTCGTGACGCTGAGCCACGAAATCCTGCGCGAGTTCCGCGAATACGAGCGCACGTCCACGACGGTGCTGAACGCATTCGTGGGCCCGCGCGTGCGCAATTATCTTGGCACGCTGGAGCGCTATCTGCGCGGCGAGAAATTCGGCGGCAAGGTGCATATCATGCGCTCGAACGGCGGCGTGATGTCGCTGGCGCAGGCGCGCGAGCAGCCCGTCTCCATGATGGAATCCGGCCCGGTGGCGGGCATGATCGGCGCCGGCAAGCTCGCGGTCCATCTCGGCCTCGACCAATGCATCGGCTTCGACATGGGCGGCACCACCGCCAAATCATCGCTCATCACGCGCGGTCAGCCGGCCATCGAGGACGGCTATGTCATCGGCGAGCCGGCGGACGGCCAGCCGATGCAATTGCCAGTCGTCGACATCGTGGAAGTGGGCAATGGCGGGGGCTCCATCGCCTGGGTGGATCAGGCGGGCGGCCTGCATGTGGGTCCCAAGAGCGCAGGCGCCGATCCCGGCCCCGCCTGCTACGGCAAGGGCTCGCTCGATCCCGTCGTCACCGACGCCGATCTCGTGCTCGGCCGCATCAATGGCGGGCGTTTCCTCAACGGCGCGATGCAGCTCGACGTCGCCGCCGCGCGCCGCGCGCTCGACGAAAAGGTGGGCAAGCCGCTTGGTCTGTCGGCGATGGAGGCGGCGCTGGGCGTCGCCACGATTTCCGACGCCAACATGTCGCTCTCCGTGCGCGCGGTCTCCGTCAACAAGGGCGTTGATCCGCGCGACACGGCGATGATCGCGTTCGGCGGTGCGGGCCCGTTGCACGCCATCGCTATCGCGCGCGAGATTTTCATTCCGCGCGTGGTCATTCCCAAATTGCCCGGCACGTTTTCGGCGCTCGGCATGCTCATGGCCTCGTGGCGGCAGGATTTCGTGCGGACGCTTGTGGGCCGGCTGGGCGGGCTCGACGGCAAGCTCGTCGAGCGGGTCTATGCCGAATTGGGCCGCGAGGGCCATGCGCAGATGGAGCGCGACGGCGTCGCCGGCGATGTCGTGGATTTCCGCTTCTACGCCGATCTGCGCTACGTCGGGCAGGAGCATGCGCTGTCCATTCCGATCAGCTCGCCGGAGATGTTGACGGGCGACACCAGCCGCGTGCGCGAATTGTTCCATGTCGAACATGATCAGCGCTACGGGCAGGCGGCGTTCGACGAGAGTCTCGAGATCGTCAATCTGCGCCTCGTGCTCACCGCCGCGCGCAACGACACGATCGCGGAAGCCTGGCTCACCGAGCCTTGGACGCCGACCGAGGCGGGCGAAGAGGGCGTTCGCGACGTCGTTTATGACGATCCCGCCAAGCCGCTCAAGGCGCGCGTGCTGTGGCGTCCCGCAATGCCCGCCGGCATGACCATCGTCGGCCCCGCGGTCATCGAGGAGCCGAACTCCACCATCCTCATCCATCCGGGCGACAAGGTGACCGTGACTCATGCGGGCCATCTCATCGTCGATCTCGCCCAGAAGGCCTGAACCGTGACGAACACGACCAAGAGCGCGGATGCGCATCCGATCACCGTCGAAGTGGTCCGCAATTCCATCGTCGCTTACGCCGACGAAATGGGCAACGCCCTGTGTAAGGCGGCCTATAACATGATGATCTATGAGGTGCGCGATTTCTGCTGCGGCCTCATCGACACCAAGGGCCGCATGATTTCGCAAAATCGCGGCGGCCTGCCGATCTTCCTCGCCGATCTCGGCGTGGCGGTGGAGGACGGCATCAAGCGCTGGGGCCTTGACGGATTCAAGCCCGGCGTTATCCTCATCATGAACCATTGCGAGACCTGCGGGCAGCATCTCATCAACGTGGTGCT
>CAIXDD010000153.1 GCA_903918155.1 uncultured Hyphomicrobiales bacterium | reverse complement strand
TCTCTGCCATGGGGGCGCGGGATCTCGATGTGTGGGAATCGGCGTTGGAAACCGTCGAATCG
Organism: uncultured Hyphomicrobiales bacterium; assembly: GCA_903918155.1. Classification (GTDB taxonomy): domain Bacteria; phylum Pseudomonadota; class Alphaproteobacteria; order Rhizobiales; family Beijerinckiaceae; genus Terripilifer. The sequence goes on along the minus strand of CAIXDD010000153.1, from coordinate 6,089 downwards.
GATGCGACAATTTACCCTGAAAACCCTTCGAACCGCAGCTAAATCGACGCGCGCCCAACGTTAAGGCCGCGCGCCGGATATTCGCGAGAAAAGCCAATATAAACAGATGGATGCAATATTCATCCGAACTTGGCGATTTCAGCTTTGCTGGACGAAACGAGGATCGTCGCTCCCGATTGCGGCATATCCTCAAACGCTTGCGGATCTGCGCCGGTCACCCAGACCTGGCAGCCGATTTGTTCCAGTATGCTGAATAAAGCTCGCCTTTTTTTCGGGTCGAAATGAGCCATGACCTCGTCCAGCAAGGTGATGGGGGCGAGGCCGCTGGAGGATCTCACCAGATGCGCATGCGCGAGCACGAGCCCGACGAGCAAAGCTTTCTGCTCGCCCGTCGAACAGCGGCCGGCTTCAGACTGTTTTGGACCATGAAAGACCCGCAGATCCGTGGATTGGGGCCCGACGAGCGTGCGGCCCGCGGCGGCGTCCCGCCTTCGGTTGTCTTTTAGCGCTGCGCGGTAGCGCTCCTCCGCCTCCAGCGCAGGGCGCGTCCGAACCAGTTCGTCCAGCTCCCCCTGGAGGCTGATCTCCGCCCAGGGAAAGGGAGAATCTTGGGTCTTGCTCTCTTCGATAAGGTGGCGGAGCCGTTCGATCGTCTCGGAGCGCGCGATCGTCACGGCTATGGCTATTTCGGCGATTTCGCGTTCGGCGGCGTCCAGCCAGGACGAATCCGCCGCTCGGTCTTCCAGCAGGCGGTTGCGGTTGCGCAACGCTTTCTCGAGGGAGGAAACGCGCGCCCCATGGTCGCAATCCACCGCCAGAACAAGGCGATCCAGAAAACGACGACGGTCCCCGGCGGGGCCCATGAACAATCCGTCCATCGAAGGCGTGAGCCAGATAATGCGCGCATAATCGGCGAAGGCGCGCGCCGATCCGACCGGCTCCCGATCGACGCGATGCCGGCGTCCCGATCCCCCGTCCGGGTTCGAGCCGGTGCCGAGCCGCACCCGCCCCAGGTCGCAATCCAGTTCCATCGAGATCGCGAAATTGCCCGGTCCCGCCGCGCGGGCCAGCTCGCTTTGATCCGCCCTGCGCAAACCCTTTCCGGGCGCAAAAAGGGAGATGGCCTCGAGAATATTGGTTTTGCCGGCCCCGTTCTCCCCGCACAGGGCCAAAAACATCGCGTTTCCGAGATCGAGAGACAGCTGCTCGTAGGAACGAAAATCCTGCAGCTGAAGCTTCCGGATCGCTGGCGCAGTTCGGGCCGAACTGTTGAAAAGCGTCATGAAAACTCATTGCCACAAACATTGCGACAATCCAATTGTGGGCGATGTCCCATTTTATGCCCATTTCCTGAGTGGGCGAATTTGTGGTTGCCCCCGGCGGTGGGCGCGCTGATAAAGTTCGAAAAAGTGATCTTGTAGGGGACTCGCTCATGCAAGCGGAGCAATTGCTCGCGGAGATCGGCGAATTTTGCCGCGGCGTCGGATTGGCGGAATCGACCTTCGGGCGCGCGGCGATCAATGATGGGAAATTGGTTTCCCGCCTGCGCAACGGCGGGCGCATCACCACCCACACGTTGGATCGCATCAGGACCTTCATGGCTGAGTACGGCGCCGAAGGCGGTCGGGGCGCGGTCAGCGTCAAAGCCGCTGCGAAGCCTGTCGCAACCTATCCGCGTCCGTCCATTCCGCAGCCGGCGATGGGCCCCTCGTTGCGAAGCGACACCGATCCGCAGCAGAATTTCCGCTTCTATGACAATAGGCAGAAATATCTGCTCTTCGTGAACACATGCAGCGAGAAATGGGAGGTGGCCAACCGCATCTCCCAGGAGCTCGCCAATGTTCATCCTCGTCCCCCGGCCTTTCGCCTGTTCGACGCCGGCGTAGGCGATGGAAGCGTGCTGGCGCGCGTCATGCGTTCGATGCACGATCGCCACCCGACCATGCCGTTTTACGTCGTGGGAAAAGAGATCAGCGTCGAAGACGTGCGGCTCGCCTTGCAGAAAATGGTCGATCGGTTCGTCGAACATCCATCGACATGCCTTGTCCTCACCAATCTACAATATGCAAGCGCTCCCTGGCTGACCGTGAAATCCGTGAGCGCCGCTTCAAGCCTGATCTGGAATGAAGTGCGCCTCACGGGCAATAGCGGGCACGCGTTCGAGCGCCAAATCACGGACCTTGAGCCGTTCTTGTCGCAGAACTGGAACGCGCGGGTCAGCGCCGCCGGCCATTCGATTTATGAACGGCCCGTCGTCCTCGTCATCTATCGTGACGACCATAAATTTCTTCTCGATCCGATCATTCCGCGCCAAGGCCAAACGCCGGCCAATTACGATCTGGTGATCGCCTCGCAACCTTATCGCGCGCGCGCGTCGATCGAATTCAAGGCGAAGCGCGTGCTCGCGCCTTTGGCGAAAGCGCTTGGGCCGGGCGGGCGATTGATCGGCATTCATTCGTCGGGAGAAGATCCGGGCATGGAGATCGTGCGCAGGGTCTGGCCGGATGATGATCCCTTCGTCACGAATAACCGGCATGACATCTTGAAGCAGGTCAAGAATGAATTGGGCCCGCTCGCCCGCGACTTTGCGTTCAATGCGAATTCCGACATGAAATCGCTGTTCCGGTACAATATGCATGCGCTTCCCAGTGAAATCGCAGGCTCAATCGGAACATCGACTCTGTTCGCCGCATGGAATGCAGCGATTTACGTCGCGCAGGTGGAAGACGAGCGTCTCGCGCCGGTCGTCGCCAATGACAAATATCTGGAGGCGACCCAGCAAGTGCTGCACGAACATGGAGGCCTTTGGTTTCAGGACGAATCCTTCGTCATCTCCCGTCGTCGCGATTGATGAAGGCCACCATGTCCGAACCGGAAAACGAAATCGCCGGAAAAACCCGCGCAGCTATCATGAGCTTCATGCGCGATTGCTCCATCGAGGCGACGCGTCCGAAGGAAAGCGAAATTGCGGGTCTGGCGGACATCCTTCGTCCCGGAACCAATGTCTATCTCACGGCGATCCCCGGACGGCCGCTGGATGAGCTGGCGGATGCGGCGGTTTCCTTGACGCGCGTGGGCCTGAAGCCCGTTCCCCATATTTCGGCTCGTCTTCTGCCTGATCTTCAAACGCTCGACGCTTTTCTCGCCCGGGTCTCCCGGGAGGCGCAGGTCAATCATGTCCTGCTCATCGGCGGGGATCGCGCTCGTCCTGAAGGCTCCGTGCGCGACGCCTTGCATGTCATCGAAAGCGGCGTGCTCTCGGGCAATGGAATCACAAGAGTCGGATTGCCCGGCTTTCCCGACGGTCACCCGATCATGAGCGCAGATGAGGTCGAGGCCAGCCTTCTGTCGAAATTGGCGGCTGCTCAGCAGCAAGGCCTCGAAGGCGAAATCGTCACCCAATTCAGTTTCGACGCCAGACCGATCGAGGAATGGCTCGCGTGGTTGTGCGGGCGCGGCGTCCACGCGCCGGTGCGGATCGGGCTCGCGGGCCCTACGAATCTGATGACCTGGCTGAATTACGCCCGGCGCTGCGGCGTGAAGGCGTCAGCCGGCGCTCTCGCCGCCCGCAGCGGTCTGGTGAAACACGCCTTCCGCGCGGTCGCGCCGGACCCCGTCATCCAGAAGCTCGCTCTTTCGCCGGATTTCGCCGCGCAGAAAAACGTCAGCTCCCATCTGTTCGCCTTCGGCGGCCTGCTTGAGACGGCGAAATGGCAGCGCGCCGCTGCGGAGGGCGAATTTCAAATCACCAACGAAGGGTTTGAGCCGATCAAGCTCTAGACCCGCATCGGCATGAGGACGTAAAGCGCCGACGAGCCGTCACGATTCTGAACGAGCGTCGGCGAGCCGGCGTCCGCCAGTTTGAAAAGCGCCGTGTCGCTGTCCAGCTGCGAGGTGATGTCGAGGAGATATTTGGCGTTGAAGCCGATCTCCATCGGAGCGGCGTCGTAATCCACCTCAAGCTCTTCGGTGGCTGATCCCGAATCCGGATTCGTGACGGTCAGGGTCAGCTTGCCCTCGGCCAAAGCCAGCTTCACGGCGCGGCCGCGTTCCGAAGAGATGGTGGATACGCGGTCGACGGCGCGCGCGAACGAATCCCGTTCAACGACAAGGCGCTTGTCGTTGCCCGCCGGAATCACGCGTCCGTAATCAGGAAACGTCCCGTCGATCAGCTTCGACGTCAGAACGACGTCGCCGAAGCTGAAGCGCGCCTTGGTCGTCGACATTTCGATGACGACGTCCCCGGCTCCGTCATCGAGAAGTTTCTGCACTTCAGCGACAGCCTTGCGGGGGATGATCACGCCGGGCATGCCCGCCGATCCCGCCGGCGCGGGGATCTCCACTCTGGCGAGGCGATGCCCATCGGTCGCGACGGAGCGCAACATCGTATGGCCCTCGACATCCAGCGTATGCATGAAAATGCCGTTGAGATAATAGCGCGTCTCTTCGGTCGAAATGGCGAACTGCGTCTTTTCGATGAGCTTCTTCAGGTCAACGGCGGAAAGCGTGAACTTGTGGGAGAGGTCGCCGGCCGTCAGGTCGGGGAAATCGGCTTCAGGCAGGCATTGCAGGGTGAAGCGGGAACGCCCGGAGCGCAGCAGGAGCTGACCCGAGTCGCCGGTGAGTTCGAGCGAAACCTGCGCGCCATCGGGCAGCTTGCGGACGATCTCGTAAAGCGTGTGTGCAGGAAGCGTCGTCGCCCCGCTCTGCCCGACGTCGGCGGGGAGCGTCTCGGTGACCTCAAGGTCAAGGTCAGTGGCTTTCAGGAACAGGGAAGAGCCGTTCGCCTGGAGAAGAACGTTCGACAGGATCGGAATCGTGTTCCGGCGCTCGACCACGCGGTGAACATGGCCTAGAGCTTTCAGGAGCGCAGCTCTCTCCAGAGTGACCTTCATGGCTAAGTCTTGCTCCACGTGATCTCAAAGGGGCGGCTGCCCGGGGGCGGGAACATTGGCAAGACCATGCCTCATGCGCAAGCCCGGGCCGCCAAACTTGTGGCGACTGACCCTGGAGTCCCCAGTTTTCCATGCGCCTGCGGCGACGTAACGCCCCCTTAATGAGAACCTAATAGGCTCCAAAGATCCGCTTGGAGCGGGCGCTGCGCATCATGTCAGAGGGTGTATGTCTCGCCGGGGTCGCTCGACCGAACTTCGCCTGTCCGAGGAAGACCGGATTGGCCCCCGAGGGGCGCGGCGGAATTCGACCGGACGGTCGCCGCGACAGCCTGAGGACGAGGGAAAATCCGGCAGGCGAAAGCGTCGCAGGCGCGGCTCCCTGCTCCTGCGCCTTGTCTATTGGTGCGCGGTCGCCGGCCTGTGGGCGGCGATCGGCCTGGTCGGCGTCGTGGCGTGGCATGCCGCACAGCTGCCGCCGATCGATCAGCTTTCGATTCCCAAACGCCCGCCTAATATCGCGATATTGGACGCCGACGGCGTGCCGCTCGCCAATCGGGGCGGCAGCGGCGGACCCGCGGTCCGGCTGGCCGATCTCCCGTCTTATTTGCCGCAGGCGTTCATCGCGATCGAAGACCGCCGCTTCTACGAACATTTCGGCATCGACGCCTATGGACTGGCGCGAGCGCTCACGCGCAACCTGAGCGGCGGCGCCGGCTTGCAGGGCGGGTCCACGCTGACCCAGCAATTGGCGAAGAATCTCTTCCTCACCCAGGAAAGAACCGTCTCCCGCAAGGCGCAGGAGGCCATTCTCGCCCTTTGGCTCGAGCGGAATTATTCAAAGGACCGCATTCTCGAACTCTACCTGAATCGCGTTTACTTCGGCTCCGGCGCCTATGGCGTCGAGGCGGCCGCACAACGTTATTTCGGCAGAAGCGCGCGACAGATCACGCTTCAGGAATCCGCCGTGCTGGCGGGATTGATGGTCGCCCCATCGCGTCTGGCGCCGACGCGCAATCCCAAAGGCGCCGCCGAACGCGCGTCTCTCGTGATCAATGCGATGCTGCGCGAAGGCTTCATCACCGAAAGCATGGCGAGTCTCGCCCACGCCAGGCCTGCGCAGGCCGTCAGCGAATCCGCCGCCGGGTCGGTCAATTACGCGGCGGATTACGTGATGGACATTCTGGACGAAACGAT
>CAIXDD010000152.1 GCA_903918155.1 uncultured Hyphomicrobiales bacterium | reverse complement strand
TGCCGCGCGTCTTCTGTTTGGTGCCGAAGGAGCGCGCATAGGAATGGCCCGTGAGGATGTGGCAAGTCACGGGCGCGCCCGCCTCCGCCGCTGCGGCCCAGAGCTTTTCGTAATGCGGCGAGGTGAAGGGCAGCTCAGGGTCCGGCACCTGCCACACCATGACTCCCTTGAGTCCGTTGAGATGGCCGCGCTGCATTTCGCTGACCGCCTTGTCGATGTCGTAAACGGACACGCAAGGAATGCCGTAGAAATTCTTCGGCGCGCTCTTGCAGAAACTTGCGATCCAGTCGTTGTAGAGACGGAACGCGGCCTCCTGCGTCTCCACATGTTCGACGCCGAAAATCGCCATGCCGTAATTGGGGAAGAGAACCTCCGCCTCCACGCCGTCGATCAGCTGATCCTTGCGCCGCTGCACGGGGTCGCCGGCGCCGGGCGTCTGCACGCCGAATTTCACGCTCGGCAGATTGGCCCGCAGGCGCTCCGGCAATTCCAGCCAAAGCTCGTCAGGCTCCATCACATGGGAATCCGTCGAAATCATTTTGGGCATGGACGCCGCATAAGCGGGATCAAGCGTGGCGAGCCCGTCGATCTCGCGTCGATTGAAGACCTGCGGCTGCATGTCCTCGAGTGCCGAAAATGCGCCTGGACCGGCCATCTGCGCCCTCCCCTGGGTCGTTGTTTCGCCAACGCTACAACATCCCGCCCGCACGGCAAGCGGCGGCGCAGCCTCTTGCGCGATTTTATGTTGCGCCGGCCGCGCGCAGCGTTAGCCTAGAGTTTCCCCGGCGCTCAAGATCGGGGGGTCTGGAAGGATGATCAATGTCCACGGCTCATCTGTCGCCTGCGGGGCAGCGCGTCCACGCCGATCGCTCCGACATATGGATCGCGACGCGCGTTTTCTGGATCGCGACGCGCGTCTTCAAAACGCTCGCTCTCCCGCTCGCCCTCTCGCTCGCCGGCGCGGGGCTGAGCCATGCGCAAGACGAGGCGTCCTTTTACAAGGGACGCTCCGTGCGCATTCTGGTGGGCACCGCAAGCGGCGGCGATTACGACACCCACGCCCGCCTCATCGCTCGCCATATCGGCCGCCACATGCCCGGACAGCCCGCCTTCATCGTGGAGAATATGACCGGGGCCGGCGGGCTGAACATGACGAACTTCCTCTTTCGCCTTGCGGCGAAGGACGGATCTTACCTCGGCGTCATTCCCAATAATTTCCCCGCGCAGCAATGGGCCGGGGGCAAAGGAATCCAGTTCGACGTCGCCCGCTTCAACTGGATCGGCGGCCTGACCAAGGAGACCTCGACCATGGTGGCCTGGGCGGCGTCCGGCGTGCGCACGCTCGCCGATGCGCAGGCGCGCGAAGTGATCGCCGGCGCCACGAGCCGCGGCGCCATCACCTATTCCTTTCCCGCGATGCTGAACACGCTGGTGGACACGCGGTTCAAGATCGTCACCGGCTATACCGGCGGCAGCGAGGTGAATGTCGCAATGGAGCGCGGCGAGGTCGTCGCTCGCCTGAACTCATGGTCCTCGTGGAAAGCGACGAAGCCCGATTGGGTGAAGGGCGGGCTCATCAACGTGCTGGTGCAGGCGGGGCCGCGCCATCCCGATCTCGCCAATGTGCCCTCGCTCGAAGATCTCGCCAAAAGCGACGCCGACCGCGGCATTATGGAGATCGCGCTGATCGGCAACAAGCTCGGACGCCCGCTGACCGCCCCGCCCGAGACCCCGGACTCACGCGTGGCCGCCTTGCGCGAAGCGTTCCGCCGCACGGTCGAAGACCAGGCGTTCCGCAGCGAAGCCGCGCGGCTCGATCTGGAGCTGGACCCCACATTCGGCGAAGACATGCAGCAGCAGATCGAAGCCGTGATGCGCGTGTCGAAGGATCATCTCGCCCGCGCGCGCGAATTTCTGGAATGAGGCGTCGAGGCGAAAGGAGGAAGAGCAAGGCGGCGCTCGTCACGGCGGCGAATATCGCGCGCGCGGAAGTCACCCCGCGTCGTTTGAACATCTAGCGCAAACATGCGCAACGTTTCGTAATGTTCTGAGAGTCGCCTCCAAATCGCAGACAAGCCGAAGCGGCTTCTCATCACTGTTCGCGATGGAACGACTGGCTACAGAACAGCCAATTCAATGGAAGCAGCCGTCAGCGTCTACCAGCGCATTATAAAGCGCTATCCCAACGCAAGTGGCGAAGACTATTTGTTCCTACCAAACTATAAGAACCGTCAGACTGCAGCTCGTATTATCCAGCGCCAGTTCAACAAAGCGCTGGAAATCGCAGGGATCAAATTCGACGCGTTCACCAGCGAGAACCACAGCGTCTATTCGCTGCGGCATACTGCGATCTGTATCCGCATCAACCTCACACGGACAGGTGAATATCTTCAACCTCGCAAAGAATGCGGGCACAAGCGTTGAACAAATCGAACGCTTCTATGCCCGCAATCTTCCATTTTCGGCAGAGATGGCAAGGAATCTACAGAGTTCTGGAAGCGACTAGATTAGACGACCCAGTAGCCGTTCTCAATGTCCTTCATACTCAACCCCACATACTCGGGAAGCTGCGTGAAGCTCACAAGAACGTCCGCTCTATTTGCCAAGTTCTTGTCCAGAACTTCGTTCCAATACACTACGCCAGCCGCTTCGCCTGGACGATCCAGCACGTTCATGTAAAGCGCGTCAACGAATGCTTTGTTTGAAACATTAGTGCCGTATCGATCAGTAAATTCCTTACTCACAATAAAAGAGGCGGCAACTCTATTTAGAGAGACGCCAGAATCAAGCGTTTGCGTCCAATAGCGGAAACCGCCTTCGTCAGGAGTTCTGTCAAAGGCGCCGCCGTAGAGGCGATAGGCTGCTGGTGCGAGTGCGCTTGTCACATCAAAGATCAGATCGCTATCTGTGAAATCGATACGCTCAATGTTTATTAGATTATCTGACCCAAACGTGGCCAGACCCCATGAGGCGATCCAGTCGCTATGTTAGTTTACGATTGGGTTTGAAGCTAGTGCTGGGATGGCCGGC
>CAIXDD010000151.1 GCA_903918155.1 uncultured Hyphomicrobiales bacterium | reverse complement strand
GCGCGGCGCAAAGACGGCGCGCGGAAGGCTTGCGCGTGGCGGCGGCGCTGGCGCTGGCCGCTCCGCTGGCCTTGCCCATGTTGGGAATTCCGGTTCCCGGCTGGCTGCAGGCGCTTTTGGCGACGCCCGTGCAATTTTGGCTGGGCGGCCGCTTCTATGTCGCGGCATGGAAAGCACTGCGGGCGGGGTCCGGCAATATGGACCTGCTCGTCGCGCTCGGCACGTCGGCGGCCTATTTCTATTCGCTCTGGCTGCTCGCGCAACCGCACGCGCATCATTTCTATTTCGAAGCGGCGGCGATCGTCATCGCGCTTGTTCTGCTGGGCAAATGGCTGGAGACGCGCGCCAAGCGCTCCACCACGCTGGCCATCCGCAGCCTCATGGCCCTGCGCCCGGAAAACGCGCGCGTGGAGCGCAACGGCGGCGAAGTGGAGGTGCCGGTCTCCGCCGTCGCGCTGGGCGACGTCGTCGTCGTGCGGCCCGGCGAGCGCATGCCGGTGGACGGACGCATTCTGGAAGGCCGCAGCGCGCTCGACGAAAGCCTCATCACCGGCGAGAGCATGCCGGTGGAGAAACATGTCGACGACAAGGTGATCGGCGGCTCCATCAACGGCGCGGGCCTGCTGCGCGTCGAGACGAAGGCCGTGGGCGCGCAAACGGCGCTCGCGCGCATCATCGCGCTGGTGGAGAACGCGCAGGCGAAAAAGGCGCCGGTGCAGAAACTCGTGGATCGCGTGTCGGCGATCTTCGTGCCGATCGTGCTCGCTTTCGCCGGGCTCACCTTTCTCGTCTGGTGGCTTTATGCGGGCGACCCTGCGGGCGGGCTGATCGCGGCGGTGAGCGTGATGGTGATCGCCTGCCCCTGCGCGCTGGGGCTCGCCACGCCCACCGCCTTCATGGTGGGCACGGGCGCCGCCGCGCGCGCGGGCATTCTCATCCGCGACGCCGAAGCGCTGGAGCGCGGACGCGAGAGCGACACCGTCCGGGTCGACAAGACCGGCACGCTCACGCAAGGCAAGCCGCGCGTCACCGAGATTTTGACGCCCTCGGCCGACGCCGACGAACGCGCGCTGATGCGCCTGGCCGCCGCCGCGCAGCAAGGCAGCGAACATCCGCTCGCGCGCGCCATTCTGCAGCATCACGCCGAGCAAGGCGACGAGCCTCTGCCCCGCGTGGAGGATTTCCAGGCCCATATCGGCCGCGGCCTCACCGCGCGCGTGGACGGACGCGCGCTCGCCATCGGCGCGCGCGCGCTGATGCAGGACTGCGGCGTCGCCACGCAAGAGCTGGAGGAGCGCGCCAGCGCGCTGGAGACGCAGGGGCGCAGCGTGATGTGGATCGCCGAACTGGGCGCGGCGCCGCGCGTTCTGGGCGCCGTCGCGGTCTCCGACCCCATCAAGCCGCATGCCGCGCAGGCGGTGCGCCGCCTCATCGCCGAAGGCGTGACGCCGATCCTCGTCACTGGCGACAATGCGCGCACAGCCGCCTATGTCGCCCAGCGCGTGGGCGTGACGCAGGTGAAGGCCGGCGTGCCGCCCGAAGGCAAGGCCGCGGAGGTCGAACGCCTGCGCAAGCAAGGCCGGCGCGTGGGCATGGTGGGCGACGGCGTGAACGACGCGCCCGCGCTGGCCGCCGCCGATGTCGGCATCGCGATGGGCGAAGGCGCGGATGTGGCGATGAACACCGCCGGCGTGACGCTGATGCGCAGCGATCCCCTGCTCGTGCCCGACGCCATCGCGATCAGCCGCGCCACCTATGCGAAGATCCGCCAGGGCCTGTTCTGGGCCTTCGTCTATAATGTGGTGGGCATGCCCGTGGCCGCTTTCGGCCTGCTCGATCCCGTCTACGCCGGCGCCGCCATGGCGCTGTCCTCGGTGAGCGTGGTCACCAATGCGCTGCTGCTGCGCCGCTGGCGGCCCGCCTCGGCCGAGTGAACCCTGCGGCGCTTCCCTTGCCATTCGCGGGGCGAAGCCTAGACTTGCCCCCATGCCGGCCGAAAAGGCGGCGCAGGAGGGGACGTCCATGAAGAGCCGCATTCCATCATTTGGCCAGGCCATGGCCCTTGCCCTTACCTTCGCGGCGGGCGCGCTCGCCAGCGGGCCGGCGCAGGCCCAGGGCGCCAACTGGCCCCAGCAGAAGCCCATCGTCTTCGTGGTGCCCTTCCCCGCCGGCGGCGGCACGGACGCATTCGCCCGTCCCCTCGCCGTCCAGCTCGAATCCCAGATCGGCCAGCGGATCGTCATCGAGAACCGCGGCGGCGCAGGCGGCACGGTCGGCGCCTCGTTCGCGGCCAAGCAAGCGGGCGACGGATATACGTTCTTCATCGGCGCCGCGCATCACGCCATCGCGCCCGCGCTCTATCCCAAGCTCGATTACGACATCGAGAAAGATTTCGCGCCCATCGGCGTGGTGGCCCAGCCCCCGCAGGTCATCGTCGTGAATCCCAAGGCGGTGACGGCGAAGGACCTGAAGGATTTCATCGCTTATGCGAAGCAAAATCCCGACAAGTTGAACTATGGCTCCGCCGGCAACGGCACGACCCATCACCTCGCCGGCGAATTGTTCAACATTCTCGCGGGCGCGAAACTCACCCATGTGCCCTATCGCGGCGCAGGCCCCGCCATGCAGGACCTCGTCTCCGGCCATATTCAGATGATGTTCGACGGTCTGGGCTCATCCGCCGGCCAGATCGAGGGCGGCGCCTTGCGCGCGCTCGCGGTCGCAGCGCCCAAGCGCGCAGCCGCCTTCCCCGACGTGCCCACGGCGGCGGAAGCCGGCCTCGCCGGCTATGAAGTCTCCACCTGGTACGCCATGTGGGCGCCCAAGGGCGCGCCCGCGCCCGTGCTCGCGCGCATGACGGATGAGCTGAAGAAGGCGCTCGCCGCGCCCGCCGTGATCGAGGCCTGGCGCAAGAACGGCTCGGACGCGCCCAATCTCTATGGCGCGGACTTCGCCAAATTCGTCACCGCGGAAATCGCCCGCTGGGGCGACGTCGTGCGCAAGGCGAATGTGAAGCTCGATTAGTCCGCGCCCTGCGCGCAAGCCGCCTGCGGCGCGCGTTTGCGGCGCAAAGGGGGCCGGCGCACGCGCCGCGGCGGCTCCAGCACCAGAACGGAATGGAGCAATTGCCGCGGATCGCCGGCGTCGTCGATGCGATAGAGCCGGACGCGCTGACGCATGTCCGATTCCGCGCAGGGGAGATCGGCCTCCAGCCTTTGCGGCGGCGCCTCGCCCATTCCCGCCTCCAGCAGGGACTGCAACGCGCCGGCGGAGCGCCCGCCGGCCGCCGCCACATGATCGCTGACGATCGTCACCGCGCATCCCATGAGCGGCCGCGCGCTCGCGCCCACATGCAGCACCGCGCCCGAGAAATCGAGCAGGATCGCCGCCTCGCCCAATAATTCGAACGCATCCGCCACCCCGCGCGCCCGCGCGCCCGCGATGATAGGGCCGATCACGTCCCTGCGCGCGGGGGGAGCCTCCGCTTCCCTTTGCCGTTCAGGCGCCCGCCGGGCCGTCTCTTTCGCGCCGGACGTCGTATGCGTGGACATGGATGCGTCGCCTTCCTTGCGCCGCCTTCCGCCGCGGCCCTGCACATGTAATGCGGCAGGGCGCGTCGCGGTTGCGCGCGTGAGGACGGGATCGTGCGAAAAGCCGGCGCGAAAAAGAACCGGGCGTCCAAAAGGGGCAAGCGCCGAAAAGACGCCGCAAGCGAAAAAGGCCGCCCCGAAGGGCGGCCCTGTTCGTCAGAAGGAGCGGCTCACTCCGCAGCGGGAAGCTGCGGCTGGGGCTGGCCTTCGGAATCCGCCGCCTTTTGGGCGAGGATCATGTCGTCGCGCGTCTGCGCCACGCGACGCAGCTTGGCCATCGCCGCGCCGGTGCCCGCCGGGATGAGGCGGCCGACGATGACGTTCTCCTTGAGGCCTTCGAGCGTGTCGACCTTGCCGTTGACCGCGGCTTCGGTGAGCACGCGCGTCGTCTCCTGGAAGGACGCCGCGGAGATGAACGAGCGCGTCTGCAGGCTCGCCTTGGTGATGCCGAGCAGGACGGGCGTGCCGGCGCCGGGCCTCTTGCCTTCGGCGATGAGACGCTCGTTGACCTGATCGAGTTCGCTGGCGTCCACCTGCTCGCCCGACAGATAATCGGTGTCGCCCGTGTCGGTGATATCGACCTTCTGGAGCATCTGACGGACAATCACTTCGATGTGCTTGTCGTTGATGTTCACGCCCTGCAGTCGATAGACTTCCTGGATTTCGTTGACGAGGAAGGCTGCAAGCTCCTCCACGCCCTTGATCGCCAGAATGTCATGCGGCGCGGGATTGCCGTCGACGATGTAATCGCCCTTCTCCACGACGTCGCCGTCCTGCAGATGGATGTGCTTGCCCTTCGGGATCAGATATTCGACGGCCTCCGCGCCTTCCTCGGCCGGCACGATCTCGATGCGC
>CAIXDD010000150.1 GCA_903918155.1 uncultured Hyphomicrobiales bacterium | reverse complement strand
GATGGCCGCCGCCACCGTATAGATGGCCACGAGCCGCGCGTTCACCGGCATGCCGATCGTGCGCGCGCGCAGCGGATTGCCCTTGATGGCGAGCAGCGACAGGCCGAAGGGCGCATTCACCAGCCGCCGGCAGAGCAGGAAACAGGCGAAGGTCACCGCCAGCGCGTACCAGAAGGCCGTGTGGCCAAAGATGTCGAAACTCCACCGGCCCAGCACCGGCGCCGACATGACGCCTTGCAGGCCGTCCGAACCGCCCGTGACGTTCTTGGCCTGCGTGACGATCTCCTCGACGATGAGCGCGACGCCCAGCGTCACCATCAGCCGCGTGAGGTCGGAGCCGCGCAGCACGAGGAAGCTCGTCACGAAGCCCAGCAGCCCGGCCGCGAAGCCGGCCACCAGGAGGCCGAGCAAGGGATCGGAGAGCGGAGCCGCGCCCGCGCCCGCCTTGGCCATCAGGCCCGCCGCATAGGCGCCCACGCCGAAAAAGGCGCCCTGGCCCAGCGTCACGAGGCCCGCGAAGCCCAGCGTGAGGTCGATCGACAGCGCGAGCAGGCCGAGCGTGAAAATCTCGCTCAGGAGCATGAGCTTCTTGGGGAAGATCCAATAGGAGGCGGCGGCGCCCGCCCAGAGGGCGAATTCCCACCAGCGCCATTTCGCGCGGCCGATGAGCCAGCCCGCCGGGCTGCTTGCGCTGTGCTTGCCGGAGTTTTCGGGCGTCATCGTTTGGCGCTCCGCGTGAAGAGACCCTGCGGCCGGAAGATGAGCACGGCCACCATGATCGTGTAGATGATGAACCCGCCGATGGCGGGAATGAAATATTTGCCCGCCACGTCGGCCACGCCCAGCAGGATCGCCGCGAAGAACGGGCCGGTGATCGTCGTCGTGCCGCCGATGGAGATCACGATCAGGAAGTAGATCATGTATTTCAGCGGAAAGCTGGGATCCATGCTCAGGATCGGCGCGCCCAGCGCGCCGCCCAGGCCCGCAAGGCCCGAGCCGAAGGCGAAGGTGAGCGCGAAAATGCCCGTCACGTCGATGCCCATGCCGCGCGCGACGCGCCCGTCGTCCACCGAGGCGCGCAGCCGGCTGCCGAAGCGCGTGCGCGCGATGACCAATTGCAGGCCGACCGTCAGCAGGCCGCAGATGGCGATGACGAAGAGCCGATAGACGCCGATGCTCGCGCCCAAAATTTCGATGCGCCCGCTCAGCGCCGGCGGCAGGTTCACGATCTGCTGGCTCGCGCCCATGAAATAATCGACCGCCGCCATCGACATGAAAATGAGGCCGATGGAGAAGAGCACCTGATCGAGATGCGTCTTGTCATAGAGGCGGCGATAGAGAATCCGCTCCAGCGTCACGCCCAGAACCGCGCTCGCCAGAAAGGCCGCGGGCAAACACCAGAAAAAGGACACGCCGAGGCGGTTCATCATGATGACGGTGAGATAGCCGCCGGCCATGGCGAAGGCGCCGTGGGCGAGATTGATGAAATTCATCAGGCCCAGCGTGACGCAGAGCCCGACGGCGAGGACGAACAGCAACATGCCATAGGCCACGCCATCGAAAAGGATTGTCAGCAAGAAACCCTCCTGCCCGTCAAAGGGGGACGGCCCCGCGCAAGGCGCGCGAGGCCGCGATCGCCTTACTTGTGGATCGGGTCCTTGACCTGTTTCACGACGTCGAACTCGACGTTGTACAGCTCGCCGTCCTTCTTCTCGACCTTGCGGATATAGACGTCCTGAATGACGTCGCGGGTCTGCGGGTCGATGGTCATCATGCCGCGCGGGCTTTCCCACGTCAGGCCCTTCATGGCTTCCACGAGCTTGTCGCCGCTGGTGTCGCCATTGGTCTTCTTCAGCGCTTCGTAGAAGGCGTGCATGCCGTCATAGCCCGACACGCCGATGAAGTTCGGACGCATGCCGGGGTTGGCCTTCTTGAATTCGGCCACGAACTTCTGGTTCGCCGCCGAGCCATGGGCGGCGGAATAGAAGTGCGAGGTGATGAGGCCGAGCACGTTGTCGCCGATGCCGTTGAGCTGGTCGTCGTCAGTGATGTCGCCGGTGCCCACCACGCGGATGTTCGCGCTCGTCAGGCCGCGGTCGATCACCTGGCGCATCAGCGCGCCGGCGGTCGGGGCGGGGACGAAGAGGAACAGCACGTCGGGCTTCAGGTCGCGCGCCTTCTGGAGGAAGGGCGCGAATTCCGGATTGGCGAGGGGCGCCTTGAGCTGGTCGATCACCTTGCCGCCGCGCTCTTCGAAGCGCATCTTGAACGCGTCCTGCGCGTCGATGCCCGGGCCGTAATCGGAGACGAGGGAGACGGCGGTCTTCGCGCCTTCCTTGGCCACCCATTCGGCGACCGGCACCGTCTGCTGCGGCAGCGTGAAGCTGACGCGCACGAAATAGGGCGAACGCTCGGTGATGATCGAGGTGCCGGCCGTCATGATGATGGCGGGCGTCTTCGCTTGCGTGATGACCGGCGCGACGGCGAGCGCCAGCGGCGTGAGGCTGAAGCCGGCGAGCGCGGCCACCTTGTCGTTGACGATCAGCTCCTGCGCATGGCGGCGCGTGACGTCGGCGACGCCGGTGTCGTCCTTGATGATGAGTTCGATGCGCTTGCCGGCGACCATATTGCCCTTTTCGGCCATATAGAGGCGCGCGCCGGCGACTTTCTGGCGACCGGACGCGGCCTGCGGGCCGGTGAGCGTGGCGATGAGGCCGACCTTGACGGTCTCCTGCGCGGCCGCGGGCGCGGCGAGCGGGAGCCCGGCGGCGAGGCCGAGGGCCCATGCCAGGATGCTTCTGAAGATCATTGCGTCCCCTCCTGCGAGACTAGCCGCGGCGCGCCGCGGGGGGCCCCGACAGGGCCCGAGCCAGCGGACAATTCACGCTTTTGAAGTCTTGGGCAAGGCTTGCGGCGCGCCTGCGCCCGCTCGGCAGGCCTTTTCCCCATCCCCGGCGGGGCGCCGCGCCCTAGAGGTCGGGAAGCGCCGCCCGTTCGACGCGCACGCCCGCCGCGCCCAGCCGCACCACGTTGACGCTGCGGGCGTAATCGGGCGAACCCGAATAATGCGCCTGCGCGCCGGCGCCCCCCACTTGCGCCGCCCGGTTCCAATGGCCGAGGGCGAGATAATCGGCCTGGGTCGCCGCGATCTCCTCGTCGCCGAAGAGCCAGGAGGGGCGCAGCCGCGTGGACCGGTCGGGCCGGGGCTCGTAATGGCCGTGGGCCAGCGCCACGCGCCAGCGCGCCGCGCGCGGCGGCGGGGCGGCGAGGGGGTCCATGTCGGAATAATCGGCGTGCGCGCGGCCCCATAATTCGAGGTCGAGATGGGGAAAGGCGGCGCGCTCCTCATGGGTCACGCCGAAAATGACGAGATTGTCGAGCGCGCGCAGGGCGGGGTGATGGAACACCGCGTCCGCCACGGCGGGATCGTGATTGCCGGGCAGGAGGGCGACGGGCGCGCCGTAGGCGGCGATCGCGCGCGCGGTCTCCTCGATCAGCGCGCCGGGCAGGCGGTGGCATTCGACCGTGTCGCCCACGAGCAGGGCGAGATCGGCGCGATGGGCGCGCGCGGCCGCCAGAACGAGGCGCAGCGGCGCCACGCCGTCGCCGCCGAACTGGCGCGCTGTGTAGGAATCGTCGATATGCACGTCCGACGTATGGACCAGAACGATCTCGCGCCCGCTCAATAGCAATTCTCCGGCGCGGGAAAGGCTTTCGTCTTCACCGCTTGCACATAGCGCGCCACCGCGTCCTCGACGCTGGCCGCGCCCGCCATGAAATCGCGCGTGAAGCGCGGCTTGCGGCCGGGATAGACGCCCAGCATGTCATGCAGCACGAGCACCTGTCCGTCGCAATCGGGCCCGGCGCCGATGCCGATCGTGGCCATGCGCGTGAGGCCTTGCGTGATCTGCGCGCCCAGCGCCGCGGGGATCATCTCCATCACGACGAAGGCGGCGCCGGCCTGTTCCAGCGCCTGCGCGTCCGCGCGCAGCGCCGCAGCCGAATCCTCGCTCGCCCCCTGCACGCGATAGCCGCCGAGCTGGTTCACCGATTGCGGCGTCAGGCCCACATGCGCGCAGACCGGCGCGCCGCGCTCCACGAGAAAGCGCACCGTCTCCGCCATGAAGGCGCCGCCCTCCAGTTTCACCATATGGGCGCCCGCCGCCATCAGCCGCGCGGCGTTGCGCATCGCCTGCGCGGGGCTCTCCTGATAGGAGCCGAAGGGCATGTCGGCGATGACGAAGGCGCGTCTGGCGCCGCGCGCCACGCAGCCCGTGTGATATTCCATATGCTCCATGGTCACGGGCAGGGTCGAGCCGTGTCCCTGCAGCACGTTGCCCAGCGAATCCCCGACGAGCAGCACGTCCACGCCCGCGCGTTCGAGCAGGGCGGCGAAGGAGGAATCGTAGCAGGTGAGCATGGCGATCTTGTCGCCGGCGGCGCGCATTTTCGCGAAATCGCCGAGCTTCAGGGGCTTTTGGTCCGCGAGATAGGCCATGACGAACTCCTAGGGGCGCGGGACGTCGATATTGTCGATCAGGCGGGTCGCGCCGATGCGCGCGGCGACGAGCAGGCGCCAGCGGCCCGCAGGCCCCGGCGCGCCCAGCCCGTCGGCGTCGCGCAGCTCCAGATAATCGAGCGCGAAGCCGGCCGTTTCAATCGCCGCGCGGCCCTGCGCCAAAACCGCGTCGGCGCGTCCGCCAGCCTGAAGCCTCGCCGCGCAATCCTGCAGCGCCGCCTGCAGCGCCGGCGCGCGCGCCCGCTCCGACGCGCTCAAGTAAACATTGCGCGAGGACAGCGCGAGCCCGTCGCCCTCGCGCACCGTCGGCGCGCCCACGATCTCCACCGGCAGGTCGAGGTCGCGCGTCATCCGGCGGATCACGGCGAGCTGTTGAAAATCCTTTTCGCCGAACACGGCGAGGTCGGGCGCGCATTGGGTGAACAATTTCGCCACCACCGTCGCCACGCCCGCGAAATGTTCGGGGCGGAAGCGATCCTCCAGCCCCGCCAGCGCCGGCCCGCCGGGCAGGATCGTCGTGGCGAAACCGTCCGGATACATGGTCTCGGGCGCGGGCGCGTAGACGACGTCCGCGCCGGCCTCGGCGAGCTTTGCGAGATCGGCTTCGAACGTGCGCGGATATTTCGCAAAATCCTCGTGCGGGGCGAATTGCGTCGGGTTCACGAAGATCGAGACGACGAGCTTGCCCGCCCCCGCCCGCCGCGCGACCTGCGTCAGCGTCACATGTCCCGCATGCAGCGCGCCCATGGTGGGCACGAGGCCGACGCGCGCGCCGTCCTGGCGCAGGTCCGCGACGGCGGCGCGCAGGTCGGCGATGGTGCGGGCGATCAACGGGGCCATGGGGTCTCTCGAAAGGGCTGCGACGCTCAGTCGGGCACGGCGGCGAGTTCGTCAAGGCCGCCCACGATCCGTTCGGGCGGCAGGTCGCGATATTCGTCCGGCGCG
>CAIXDD010000149.1 GCA_903918155.1 uncultured Hyphomicrobiales bacterium | reverse complement strand
CGCGCTCAACGTCAACAACCAGAACGCCGACGCCTGGGCCGGGCTGGGCCTGGCCTATGAGCGGCAGGGCAATCGCACGAAAGCGGCGGAATCCTACCAGCGCGCGCTGGTGGTCAATCCGTCCAACAAGCTCGCGCGCGACGGGGTTTCGCGCGTCGGCCGCGGCTAGTTCGTCACAGCTCTCGCGCTTTCGATGGCCGCCAGCACGCGTTCGGGCGTGGCGGGCGCATCCAGCGCGGCGACGCGCAAGGGCTGGGGCGCAAAGGCGTCCACCGCGTCGCGGATCGCCAGCCATGCGGCGATGGCCAGCATGAGCGGCGGCTCGCCGACCGCTTTTGAACGGAAGATCGTCTCTTCGCGGTTGGGCGCGTTCTCGAGCAAGTGAACGCGGAAATCGGCAGGCGCGTCGCGGCTGCCGGGAATCTTATAGGTGGAGGGCGCATGGGTGCGCAGCCGCCCGGCCTCGTCCCACCACAATTCCTCGATCGTCAGCCAGCCCATGCCCTGCAGGAAGCCGCCTTCGATCTGCCCCATGTCGATGGCGGGATTGAGCGAGGCGCCGCAATCGTGGATCACGTCGGCGCGCAGGCAATGCGCCGCGCCGGTGAGCCCGTCCACCTCCATTTCGCAGGCGGCTGCGCCATAGGCGAAATAATAGAAGGGCCGGCCCTTCATGCGCGCGCCGTCCCAATGGATTTTCGGCGTCGCGTAAAATCCCGCAGCCGACAAGGACACGCGCTGCAGCCAGCAGACGTGCGCGAGATCGGCGAAGCGCATCGCGTGATTGCCGCTGGTCACGCGGCCGTGGCGGAACGTCACGCTCTGCGCGTCGACGCCCCACAGGCGCGCGGCCGTCTGCGCCATGCGCCCGCGAATCTCCAGCGCCGCGCGCGCCGCCGCCGCGCCGTTGAGATCGGAGCCCGAGGAGGCGGCGGTGGCCGATGTGTTGGGCACTTTGTCGGTGCGCGTGGAGGTGGGCGTCACGCAGTCCAGCGGCACGCCGAACGTCTCGGCCACCACCTGCGCCACTTTCACATAGAGGCCC
Organism: uncultured Hyphomicrobiales bacterium; assembly: GCA_903918155.1. Lineage (GTDB taxonomy): Bacteria > Pseudomonadota > Alphaproteobacteria > Rhizobiales > Beijerinckiaceae > Terripilifer. The sequence continues at coordinate 3,306 of CAIXDD010000149.1, read as the reverse complement.
TGGCCCATTTCCGTCCCGCCATGGTTCGCCTGGATCGAGCCGTCGGCATAGACATGAACGAGCGCGCCGCCCTGATTGAGGCTGGGCATGTTGAAGCTGATGCCGAACATCACGGGCATGGTGGCGAGCGCGCGTTTGCGCAGGCCGTTGCGCGCGTTGAAATCCGCGATCTCCGCGCGTCGCCGCGCGATCTGCGCGTCTTCATGCAGGCGCGCGGTCAATGCGTCGGCGATCATATCCTCGACGGGCTGTTCGTAAGGCGTCAGGAGGCCGCGCGCGGGCGACAGGAAATTGCGCGCGCGCACGACGTCGCGATCGAGCCCGAGGTCGCGGGCGATCGCGTCGATCACGTTCTCGCAGGCCAGCATGCCTTGCGGGCCGCCGAACCCGCGGAAGGCGGTGTTGGAGACCGTATGCGTCTTCAGGCACAGGCCCTCGAAATCGACGTGAGGAATGAAATAGCAATTCGAGGCGTGGCACAGCGCGCGGGTCACGACGGCGGCGGTGAGGTCGGCCGTATTGCCCCCGCGCGCGGCCAGCCGCATGCGCAGGGCGGCGAGGGCGCCCGTCTCGTCGAAGCCGGCCTCCCAAGCGACGTGAAAATCATGGCGCTTGCCGGTGACGATCATGTCGTCGTCGCGATCCAGCCGCAGTTTCACGGGCCGGCCCGTCTTTTGCGCGCAGACGGCGGCGATGACGGCCACGATGCTGGGCTGGCTTTCCTTGCCGCCGAAACCGCCGCCCATGCGGCGCACTTCGGCCACCACGGCCGCTTGCGGCGCGCCCAGCGCCTGCGCGACATGTTTCTGCACTTCGGTGGGATGTTGCGACGACGTGTGCACATGCCATTGCCGCCCCTCCTGCGGGGTGACGAGGGCGATATGCGTCTCGAGATAGAAATGATCCTGCCCGCCGATGGACAATTCGCCGGCGAGCCGGCGCGGCGCCGCCGCGAGGCCGGCCTGCGCGTCGCCGAACGTCAGGCGCTGGGGCGGGCAGACATAGGACTGCGCGGCCAGCGCCTCTTCGAGCGTGAGAAGGGCGGGCAGAATCTCCCATTCGATCTCCACGAGATCGGCGGCGCGGCGCGCGGCGTCGTGGCTCTCGGCGACGATGGCGCCCACGGGACAGCCGGCGTAATCGGCGACGCTTTCGGCAAGCGCGGGCTCGCCCTTGCCGGCGGGGGCGATGTCGTTATGGCCGGGAATGTCGGCGGCGGTGACGAAAGCGACCACGCCCGGCTGCGCCAGCGCGCGGCTTGCGTCCATGCGCAGGATGCGCGCATGGGCGTGCGGGCTTTTCACCAGCGCCGCATGCAGCGCATCGGCTGGCGTCGCGATGTCGTCGAGATAGAGCGCGGCGCCGGTGACATGCTCGCGCGCGCTGTCATGCGCATGGCCATGGCCCACCACGTCATGCGCCGTCTCGGTCATGGCGCGGCCTCCGGCGGGCGCGTCGCCGCCTCGCCCCAGCGCACGAACAGATTGCGCGCCGTGCGCATGCGGTGATCCGCGCTGGCGCGGTGGTCCGACAAGGGCGCGAAATCCTGCGTCAGCGCCGCAGCCGCGCGCGCGAAACTCGCCATCGCCAGCGGCGCGCCCTCCAGCGCGGCCTCCGCATGCCGCGCGCGCGCGCTCGTGGCCGACATGCCGCCGAAGGCGATGCGCGCGCCGCGGATGACGCCTTGCGCGCTCTCGAAGCGAATGGCGCCGCAGACGGCGGAAATGTCCTGATCGAAGCGCCGCGAGATTTTCTCCACGTCGAAGAAATCCGACGGGCCGGGCTTGCGCAGGCGCACGCTGTCGATGAATTCGCCGGCCTCCAGCGCGGTCCTGCGATAGGCCAGGAAGAAATCCTCCAGCGCGATCTCGCGCATGCCCCGCGCGCTCTCCAGCCGCAGGCTCCCCTCGAGCGCGATCAGCGCCGGCGCCATGTCGCCGATGGGCGAGGCGTTGGCGAGATTGCCGCCGATCGTGCCCAGCGCGCGGATCTGGCGCGAGCCCAGCCGACGCAGCAACACGCCCAGCGTCGGCGCGAGCGCGGCGAGCCGCTCCAGCAGGTCTTCATAGGGCGCGGCCGCGCCCAGCGTGAGCGTGCGCGCGTCCTCCTCCACGCGGCGCAGCGCCGCCACGCGGCCCAGCGCGATGAGGGAGGGCAGGCGCGCATGGCGCTTCGTCACCTCGAGCGCGAGATCGGTGCCCCCGGCCAGGATGCGCGCCTGCGGATCGGCGGCGAGCGCGCAGGCGAGTTCATATTTGTCGCGCGGGGCGAGAAAGCGGCCCTCCGGCGTTTCGCAGGCGAGGGCGGGCTGCGCGGCGATGGCGCGCAAGGCCTCGAGAATGGCGGGCTCCAGCGCGTCGAACCTGTCGGCGCTTTCGGCCCCAAGCGAGTCGCGCGCGGCGTCCACGATGGGGCGATAGCCGGTGCAGCGGCAGAGATTGCCGGCGAGCGCGTCGTGAATGGACTCGGTCTGCGGCCGCTCGCGATTGCGATAGGCGGCGAACAGGCTCATCACGAAACCGGGCGTGCAGAAGCCGCATTGGCTCGCGTGGCGCGCCACCATCGCCTCCTGCACCGGGTGCAGCCGCGCGCCGTCGGCGAGCCCTTCCACGGTGACGAGCAATTTGCCGTGGATCTGGCCCATCAGCAGGATGCAGGCGTTGGCCGGGCGCCAAACGAGGCCCTGCGGGCCGGGCTCCGCGAGGGCGACGGTGCAGGCGCCGCAATCGCCCTCGGCGCAGCCTTCTTTCGTGCCCGTGAGGCGCGCCTGCAGCCGCAGCCAGCGCAAGACGGTCATGTCCGGGGCCGCGGCGACCGCCGTCTCCGCAAGTCCGTTCAGAAGGAACCGAACCGAGCTGCTCATGCGCCTACGATAGCAAGGGCCGATAGGAACGCCATAAGTAGGATTTCGGATGGGCGCCCATCCGTCCGGCGCGCCGGCGTCAGGAAAAAAAAGCCCGCCGTCGGCGGGACGACGACGGGCGCCGGCTTGCCGCGCCGCCCGCCTGGGCGGAGGACGCGGCCCCGCGGAAAATGAATGGTCAAATGCCTGGCTGAAACATACGCGGCCACGCGCTCCGGCAACCCGAAGCTTCCCTTAACCTACACCATAGTCTTGATCTTGGCAATAGGCGACTTTACGCGCGCCTTCCCCGCCCCTATGTCGGGGCATGTCTGGTCTTTCGGCGCCCTTTCCTGCGCAAGTGGACGCTCTCGTGATCGGCGCGGGCGCCGCCGGCGTGGCGGCCGTGCGCGCGCTCGCCGCCGCCGGGCGCAGCGTGCTGGCGCTGGAGGCGCGGGAGCGGG
>CAIXDD010000148.1 GCA_903918155.1 uncultured Hyphomicrobiales bacterium | reverse complement strand
TGGTACTTCCTGCCGTTCTACGCGATCCTGCGCGCGATCCCCTCGAAGCTCGGCGGCGTGCTCGCCATGTTCGGCGCGATCGCGGTGCTCGCCTTCCTGCCCTGGCTCGACACGTCCAAGGTGCGCTCGGCGAATTATCGCCCCGTGTATCGCGTGTTCTTCTGGGTCTTCGCGGCGGTCTGCATCGGTCTGGGCTATCTCGGCGCCATGCCGGCGGAAGGCGGCTATGTGCTCGCCTCGCGCCTCCTCACTCTCTATTACTTCGCCTTCTTCCTCGTCATCATGCCGCTGCTTGGCATGTTCGAGCAGCCGAAGCCGGTTCCTTCGACCATTGCGGACTCGATCCTGGGCCGCAGCGGCGCGAAAATGCAGCCGGCGGAATAAGGGCGACAAGGACATGGTCATGAAAAGCTTCAAGTCCCTCGCTCTTGCGCTCGCGCTCGCCGCCGCCTCCGCCGCGCCGTCTCTGGCGGCCGGCGAAGGCCCGAAGCCCGAGCGCCTCTCTTGGTCGTTCGCCGGTCCCTTCGGCATGTTCGACCGCGGGCAGGTGCAGCGCGGCTTCAAGGTCTATCGCGAAGTCTGCGGCGCCTGCCATTCGCTGAACCTCGTCTCCTTCCGCAATCTGATGGAGCCGGGCGGGCCGGAATTCACCGAGGCGCAGGTGCGCGCGCTCGCGGCCGAATACAAGATCAAGGATTTCGACGACAAGGGCGAGCCGATCGAACGCAACGGACGTCCGTCGGATCGTTTCCCGAAACTCTTCGCCAACGCCGATGCGGCCGCCGCCACCCATGGCGCGGCGCCCCCCGACCTGTCGGTGATCGCGAAGGCGCGCGCCTATTCGCGCGGCTTCCCGATGTTCGTCCTCGACGCCTTTCCGGGCCTCGCCTATCAGGAACATGGCGTCGATTATCTCGTCGCCTTGCTGAACGGCTACACCAAGGACGAAGATCCCAATTGGAACGCCTATTATCCGGGCAACCAGATTAAGATGGGCAACCCGCTGTCCGACGGGCAGGTGGAATACGCCGACGGCTCGCCGGCCACGGTGCAGCAATATTCCCGCGACGTCGCGGCCTTCCTCATGTGGACGGCGGAACCGAAGCTTGAGGCGCGCAAGCGCACGGGCCTCAACGTCATGATCTTCCTGATCGTGTTCGCGGGCCTGCTCTATTTCACCAAGAAGAAGATCTGGGCCGACGCGCATTGAGCCTTCGGCGCCGCCATGCGAAAAGCCCCGCCTCGGCGGGGCTTTTTCTTTGCCTCACGACGCGCGCGCTTTGCGCGTCAGCCGGGGCCCGCGCGTTTGGGATCGCTGAAGCCGGCGGCCTCCATGAACAGATGCAGCCTGTTCTGGAAGCCCGCGTCGTCGCCCTTGGCGAGCTGGCCCGCATTGCGCGCGATTCCGTCGCACAAGGCGTCCACCCATCCTTCCTCGGATTTGGCGAAATCGTTCAGCACATAGGAATGCACGAGCGCCTTGTCGCCGGGGTGGCCGATGCCCAGCCGCACGCGGCGGTAATCCTTGCCCAGATGCGCGCTGATGGAGCGCAGGCCGTTATGGCCGGCGTCGCCGCCGCCCGTCTTCACGCGCAGCTTGCCGGGCGGCAGGTCCAGCTCGTCATGGAACACGACGATCTCATCGAGCGGGATTTTGAAGAAGCGCGCCGCCTCGCCGACCGACAGGCCGGATTCGTTCATATAGGTCTGCGGCTCCAGGAGCAGCACGCGCGCGCCGCCGATGGCGCCTTCGCTCGCCAGACCCTGAAAACGTTTGCGCAGCGGGGGGAAGTTGAACGCGCGGGCGATGGCGTCGATGGCCATGAAGCCGATATTGTGGCGATTGCGCGCATATTTCGCGCCGGGATTTCCCAAACCGACGAAGAGCGGCATGCGGTCTCCCGGGAGGCGTCGGGGCGGGCGGGCCCGCGTGGACGAGGCTCCCCCGCGCGTGCGCGGGGGAGGGGTCGGATCACTTCTTGGCGGGCGCGGCGGTGGGCGCGGCCGCAGCCGGCTCGTCGGACTTGGCGG
>CAIXDD010000147.1 GCA_903918155.1 uncultured Hyphomicrobiales bacterium | reverse complement strand
GTTGAACGGTCTTGCTCCACAGCGTTCATTCGATCACTTTGTTCGGCGCATGACAAGCAGTTGGGAGGAGACCGAATGGGGGGGAGACGTGCGGCGCTGATCGCGGCCGCGTTGCTGTCGGGCGCGGCGCCGGCGCTGGCGCAATCGCAAGCGGAATCGGGCGAGGCCTTGTTTGAGACCCATTGCGCCCCCTGCCATGGCGAACGCCTCAGCAACCCAAACAATTTGTTCGATCTGCGCGGGCTGGGGCGCGAGGACCGCGCGCGCTTCGACGTTTCCGTGCGGCAGGGCAAGGGCCAGATGCCTGCCTGGGAGGGCACGTTCACGGATGAGGAATTCGACGCTATCTGGGCCTATATCCGCTCGGTGGCGGACTGAGGGAAGCGTGCCGAATGCGAAGCGGTCTTCGGGGATCGCTCGAGCGGACATTCGGGCGGGAGCCCTGATTGCGACGCCTTCGCGGCTCAAAGGCCGTTGCTGCGGAGAAACGCCATTGCGACATCGTCAAAGGCCGCCGAATCTTCCAGAAAGCAACAATGGCCAGCGCCCGTCACGACATGATGAACGGCGTTCGGCATAAGCGATGCGGTACGCTCCCCAGCGGCGCGGGCGCCGTCAAACTCTCCGTTCACCACCAGCGTCGGCGTGCGGCAGCTGGGAAGGTCTTCGAGCAGGTTTGAACCTTGCAGCGCCTCGAACACGCGGCCGATGCTGAGAGGGTCTAATCCAGCGCCGCGTTCCACGAAGCCCTCGAGGAGATACTCACCGATGGGGCTATCGGCCCATGCCTGCGTCACGCCATGGCGCAGGTGGCCCCTATGGAACGCCGAGAAGCGCCCCTGCGCAGACTGGGACGCATAATCGGCGATGCGTTGCGAAAAGTTCTGCGGACCGCTGTTGCCCCCGATAGCGATCACCGCCGGAAACGCGGCCGGCGCGTCACATGCAAGCGTCAACGCGATTTTAGACCCCGCGCTGCATCCCATCAAAACAGGCGCCTGGGTGATGCCGGCGTCGGTGAGAACCCCCAGCGCGTCCTGTCCCATGTCTCGCAAGGTGAAAGGCTCTCGAGGCTTGGCGGAGCGTCCCCATCCGCGCAAATCAAGCGCGATCGTGGTGTAGCGCTGCGAAAAACGGGCGACCTGATAAAGCCACAGGCGATGATCGAACGGCAGGGCATGCAACATCAGGATCGGCGGGCCCGATCCAGCGCGCTCATAATAAATCTCTACGCCGTTGGCGCGACTGATCGGCATCAGGAACCCTGCTCTTTAAAGCCGGCCCAGGGACTGGCTGAATGGCCTTTATAGCGTATATGCTCCACCCAAGAATGTAAAAAGCAAGCAGAATGAGGAGCGCAATGACATACGAGCAAATCATCCCCCGCGCGCGCATCGGCTTCATCATCCCCTCATCGAACCGCATGGTGGAACCGCAGGTGCAACGATGGATGCCTGCCGGCGTCATCCCTCATTTCACGCGGATCGGAATGACAAACCGCCACAAGGCGCCGCTTGATCAGCTTCTGCCGCGGATTCTGGAGGCGACAAGCCTGCTGGCTGATTCAAAATGCGACGCGATCATCCTGCAATGCACCGGCACTTCAATGTCGGGCGGGGTCGATATGGAGAAACATGTCATCGCCGAAATGTCGAAGACATGCGGACGGCCGACGGCGAGCGCCGCCTCCTCGCTCACCGCCGCCTTCGAGGCCCTGTCCGCGCGGCGCCTCGTCTTCCTGTCGGAGACGAAGCAGGCCGGGCATGACAAGAAAATCGCCTATCTAAAAGAATCCGGCTACGAACTTGTTGGCGATAAGGCTGTGGGGCTCGCAAGCTCAGACGAATATTGCGTCACGCCGCCGCAAAGGTGGTTCGATGAGGCGATGGCGCTGCGAAACGACAAGGCGGACGCCTATTTCATCAGTTGCGCGAACATTCACGCCATCGACGTGATCGCGCGACTTGAGGCCGCATTGCAACGGCCCGTGGTCACGACGAATCAGGCGGCCATCTGGCGCTCCTTACGCGCAGCCGGATTGTCTGACGACGTGCCGGGACTCGGAGCGCTGATGAAACTGCCCGCCCACGTCTGATCCTTTATTTGCTCAAGTCCTGCGCCCGCCTGATAAGCGGTGCCGGCATGGCGTAAACTTGTCGGATCATCGCCTCCACCTGCTCGCCCGGCACAGGATCAAGCTCCAGGCGCGCCTTCTCCGCGTCGACCAGAAAGGCCGCGTCCTTCAATGTCGCATCAAAGGCGCGCCGCATCACGTGAACGAGCGGCTTGGGCGTGCCCGGAGGCATGAAGAAGGGCCGGCCGGTCTCTTCCGGAAAGGCGAGCACAGCCAGCGCCTGCCTATCATTGACGTCCTTCACGAGGCTGGAGAGCAGCGGCACATGACCCAGGCCCTCCTGAGGCTCGGCGCCCGTCTGGATGAGAATATTGATCCGCTTGTTTTGTATCCACTCAGGGCTTGACGCCTTTAACGTCGAAAGGGACAGCCCGCAAATTCCTTCGACCTCCCCGCGCTCGACAGCCAGGCGCGATTCCGATGTCGAATAGCCGGAGACGACCTTGAACTTAGCGCCAAGCAGCGTGTTCAATTGCTTCGGCATGAGCGCCGAATTGCCCGTCGCGCCCGTAGCGGCGACGACGACTTCGCGTTCGCGCGCCTGATCGATCGTTTTGATGGGACTCGTATGCCAGGTGGCGCAGGTCTGCTGCTGCTTGCCCATGCTGCCAACCCATTCCAGCTCGCGCGGGTCGTATTTGGCTGCGGAATTGCCGAATAAAGGCTCCAGCAGAAGCGTGTTATAGGTGATGGCGATGACCGACCCGTCCTTGGGCGCGACGCTGGCCGTCCAATTTGTGCCGACCATGCCGCTTGCGCCGGGCATATTCTGGTTCACGAAGACGGGATGGCCCGGAACGAATTTCTCGAAATGTTTCGCGAGAATGCGCGCATAGCTGTCATATCCCCCGCCGGCGCCGGCGGGAATGATCATGCGGATCTGCTTGTGCGGATAGGTCTCGGCCGGCTGCGCGCGAGCCGCGCCTTGCGCCGTAAGAAAAACGACGCCCGCTCCCATCAGAGCGGATCGCACGACGTCAGAAATGCGTAAGAAACGCACGCGTGCAGGATATCGACCAGGATAACGACGGGTGACGCGCATCATTGAACCCTCCCGCTGGAAGCAAGCCCTGTCAGATCATTTTCGTCGTTCCATCCGACAGCATACGTCCCTTGAACGTGACATAGCCGCCATCAATCAGGAGATCGGTTCCCGTAATGAAGGAGGCGTCGCCAGAAGCCAGAAACGCCGCGCCGGCCGCGATTTCTTCCGGCTCTCCCGGCCGGTTCAGGAGATGACGCGGCCCGTTGAGTCGCCGCGCATTATCCTTCCCGCCCACCCGTTTGCTTGAACGCTCGGTCAGGATCACGCCAGGCGAGATCGAATTCACGCGGATATTGTCCGGCGCGTGATCCTGCGCGAGGATCTTCGTCAGAAAGATCATCGCTGCTTTCGTCGTGCAATAAGGCGCGCGGCGCTGAATTCCGACGTGACCGAGCTGGGAGGCTATATTGATGATGGATCCCCCGCCCGCCTTGCGCAGCTCAGGGACGCCATGCTTGCACATCAGGAAGACGCTTGTCAGGTTCACGCTGAACGCCGCATTCCATTGCGCTAGGGACAGGGTCTCAACAGTTCCATCAGGCGTCGATGTGGCGGCGACGTTAACGAGGGTCGTGAGCTTTCCGAAGGCCGCGACCGCGGACGCCACGCTCGCTTCGCAACTCTCAGGCGACGCGACGTCCAGATGCACGGCCGCCGCTCGGCCGCCCGCGGCGATCGCCCGGTCGCGCGTAGCCTCCGCCTTTTCGCCGCTCAGGTCGCCCAGAACGATTGAGGCGCCCTCCAGCGCCATTCGCATGGCGATCGCGGATCCGATTTCGCCGCCGCCGCCCGTAATGAGAGCCACATGCCCATCGAGTCTTGGCATCCGTTTCCGCCCCAGTCACGTGTTTTGTTATGCGGTGCGAAAAGCTTACATGAGTTCGCGCCCGTGGCAAATAAGGCCGTCGACGTTAGGAACTTGACAGCGGCGCGCGCGGCATGCGTCATTCTCCGCTTACGAAAAGCCGCAATGGGAGGCAGCCTTGGGTGAAGCGCGCGCGCGCATCGGCTATTCATCGGTGGCTTATGTCACGGAGCTGCTCCCTCGCTATTTCTACAGCATCGTGCCAGATGGGGTTCTGCTGTCGCTCCTGACGTTGCAGATCACCGACCATACGCAGGACCAGCTTGAATCGCTTCATCAGCAGGGTCTCAAGGCTGTTGAGTCCTTTGCGACCGCTGGCGCCGATGTCATCATCATGGGCGGAGCGCCGACCAACATCGCTCATGGCCGCCAAAATCTGGAAAATGCGCTCGCTGAACTCACGCAGAGGTACGGCGTGCCCGTAAGTTCAAGTTCAATGGCGCAGAAGCGCGCCCTGCGCGCAGTCGGCGCGCGCAAGATCGGCACGATCAACCCCGCCGTTCCCCGCAAGATCGGCGATTCGGCGAGCGGGTCGCTCGACGAGGGCATGCAGCTCATGGGGCGAAAGCACGCCCATGCGAGGCTGCAAGATTACAACAGAATTCCAGCCAGCGCCGCGCTGCAGCTCGGGCGCGAACTGATGCGCGAACAGCCAGATATAGACACGCTCATCTTTGGCTGCCCTCACTGGGCGACCATCGAGTCGATCGAGCCTTTGGAGCAGGAGTTCGGCGTCTCGGTCGTGACGGCGCTTCAGGCCATTATCTGGGAAGGCCTGCGCCTGAGCGGCATCGATGACAAAGTAAACGGCTACGGACGATTGTTTCGCGATCATTGAATCCTGCGTCGATGCGCCGGAGCGCCCTCATAGGCGACGATCCGCGCGTCAATGTCGGCCGATGAAATCGAGCACATGGCGATTGAAGAAATGCGGCGCCTCCCAGTAAAGCGCATGCCCGCATTCCGGCGCGATCACGACTTCATTATGCGGTATCCGCTCCGCATAAAGACGCAGCAGCGGCGGCGGCAGCCAAAGGTCCGCGTCTCCCGTCATCAATAAAGCGGGCGTCCGCATCGTCTCGAGAGAGGCCCAGGTGATCTCATTCACCGGTTTGGGGCCCTTGCGTTCGCCGCTCAGCGCCTTGTGTTCGAGCGCCAGCCATGCGGCGACCCCCTCCGGGCAAGCCGCGCGATAGGAGGGGCCGATCTCGCGAAAATCGGGCGGCATGTCATGGAAGCCCGGCGGGCGCAGCCTCTCGCTCAGCGCGAGATATTCCGGCTCGCAAACGCCGCCCACGCTGGAAGAAAGCGTGAGAGAGCGCAGGCGCTCGGGATGGGAGAGCGCGTAATCGACCACGATCGCCCCGCCGGCCGCGGAGGCGACAGCATGAAAGACGCCAACGCCAAGATGCTCGACAAGTTCGTGCAAATCCGCCGAGGCGCTGCCGGGGCGGGCCTTGTCCACCGGCGCAGAGCCATAATGGCCGCGGCGCGAATAACCGATCACGCGGTAGCCCGCCGCCGCGAAGACCGGCTGCTGATAAGGCCAGACCAGCGCGCTGCCCGTCGCAGGATGCGAGAAGATCACCGTCGGGCCTTCGCCGCCCGTGTCCCAGTAGAAAAGACTGGCGCCGCCGGGCAATTTGGCGACGCCTTGCTTGGCCGGCGCCTGCGCGGGGAGAGGCGTTTGCTCAATCATGCCGGAACGCCTTCGCAAGAGAAGAAAAGATAGGCCGAGCCGCAAAGGATGCGCGATCTGCGCGTCGGCGGCGCGAATACTTTAGGTTGAGATCGGAACGACGACATCGGCGTGGCGGGTTTTCCGCGGCGTGGGCGGCGATGGCCTTGCGCGGCAAGGCTGGCCGGATAGACTGACAGATAACAGACAATCATCGGGGGGAAAACGCGCCAGGCGACCCGTGCGAAACATCGCCGCCTGTTCCGCGATTCGCATTTTTCCATCGAGTCGAAATAGCCGGTTTCACGCCGGCGCGGGTCAGCCCTCCGAACAAAAGGCTGGACGTCGAAGGACACAGAAAAGGGCTCCCGCGCGGAGACCATGGGGGACGGATGACAAGCGCGCTTGAAGAAATTCGCGTCGTTGAATTCGCGAACTACGTTTCCGGCCCCTATGCTGGAATGATTCTGGGCGACATGGGCGCCGAAATCATCAAGATCGAGGAACCAACCAAGGGCGATCCATTCCGCGGCTGGGGCCGCGTGGAATATTCGCCGACCTTCGGATCCGTGAACCGCAACAAGAAGAGCGTGACGCTCGACCTCAAGAGCGAAGAGGGCAAGGCTCATGCCCGGGCGCTGATCCTTGCGGCGGATGTGGTGATCGAAAATTTTCGGGTCGGCACGATGGATCGCCTGGGATTAGGCTTTGAGCAGTTCCGCGAGAAAAATCCGGGCCTCGTCTGGTGCTCGATCACCGGTTTCGGTTCGGATGGACCTTACGCCATGCGTCCGGGCTATGACACCGTGGGCCAGGCCTCCAGCGGCCTCCTGAGCCTGCTGACGGACGTGAACGACCCAAAGCCCATGGGCATCTCGCTTTCAGACCACCTCGCCGGCATGAATGCGGCGAATGGCGTTCTCGCCGCCCTGATCGCGCGCGGGCGCACAGGGCGCGGACAACGCGTGGAGACCTCGCTTCTGGAATCCACGCTGTCCTTCTGCGGCGAGAACGCCGCCCGCTTCTTCGAGAACGGCAAATCGCCAAGCCGCGCGACGCGCACGCATCAGGCGCAAGTCTACGCCTTCACCGATTCGGAGGGCAAAGCCTTCGTCGTCCATCTTTCATCGCCCACGAAATTCTGGCTCGGCCTCACGCAGGTGGTCGGACGACCGGACCTGGCCGATGACCCGCGTTTCAAGACGAAAGAGACGCGCGGAAAGAATTATGACGCGCTTCACCGCATTCTAGCCGATGTCTTCAGCGCCAATGTCCGCGCCCATTGGCTGGCGCTGTTGCTGGATCGCGACGTCCCCTCCGCGCCGCTCAATACGCTGGACGACGTGTTCAAAGATCCTCAAGTGCAACATCTCAAAATGCGTGTCGACGCGCCCCATCCGAAACTCGGGTCCGTCGGCTATGTGCGCAATGGCGTGCGCCTTTCGGAAACGCCGACCAGCATACGCACTTGTTCGCCCGAACTGGGCGAGCACAATGACGAAATCCTCACGACTTTGGGAAGCCGGACATGAAACGCCTTGCCCTTGGCCTGAGCGCCCTCGTTTTCTCCACGCTGTCGGCCTCGGCGCAGAGCGGAGCCGACTTCTTCAAGAATCGCAAGATGACGCTCGTCACCTCCGCCTCGATCGGCGGCGGCTATGACCAATATGCGCGCCTGCTCGCCCGCCATATGCCAAAGCATATTCCGGACGGGCCCACGATGGTCGTTCAGAACATGCCGGGCGCCGAAGGCATCAAGGCGGCCAATTACCTTTATGTCGCAGCGCCGGCTGACGGATCCGTCATCGGCGGCTTGCAGCGCAACACAGGGCTGGCGAAATTCTATCACCCCGACAACGCCAACGCCCAGTTCGACGCGCGCAAGTTCATCTGGCTCGGCTCGACGCAACAGGAAATCGGCTTCTTTCTCCTGCGCACGGCGGCGCACGCATCGGATCTGGAGAAAATGCGGAGCAAAGAGATCACCGTCTCCTCCACCTCGCGCAATTCGCCGAGCTCCATCTATCCGCGTCTTCTCAACGCCCTGTTCGGCACAAAGATTCGCGTGATCGAAGGCTATGACGGATCGCAGACGTCGCTTCTTGCGATGGAGCGCGGCGAGGTCGACGGGCATGTTTCAGGGGGAACGTCTGCGAATTTCCGCGCGCGCTATCGCCCATGGGAGAAGGCGGGCGAGGTCTCCGTGATCATGCAGATCGGGATGGAGCGCGACGACGAATATCCCAATGTGCCCACCGCGCTTGAAATGGCGCCGGATGCCGAAGCGCGCGCCATTTTCGAGATCGCCTTTGTCGAACAGGTGATGGGCCGCCCCTTTGTCATTCCGCCCAATGCGCCGGCTGACCGCGTGGCGATCCTGCGCGCCGCCTTCGACCGTACGATGACGGATAAAAGCTTCCTGGAGGAGGCCGCCAAACAGGGAGCGGAGATCAACCCCGTCTCCGGCGCGCGCATCAATCAATTGCTCGACACGGTCTATACGGCGCCGCCCGCTCTGGCCCAGCGCGTTCGCGCACTCATACAATAGGCGCACGACACATGATCCAAGATTTATCACCCGCGAGGGAATTGCGCGACACATGCGCGATCGTCGGCACGGCGACAAGTCGGCTAGGGAAAGTTCCCGGCGTCTCCAGTCTTGATCTGATCGTGGAGGCGATCTCCAATGCGCTGGATGACGCGGGCCTCAAACCCGGCGACGTGGATGGCGTGTTATGCAGGGGACCTGACGAATCCTATTCGCATCACCAGCTCGTCGCAGAACGACTGGGCATCAACGCCAGCTTCTCGACGACGCTGACCAATGGAGGGGCGAGCCAGATCATGTCCGTCGCCCTCGCCGTGATGGCGATTCGCTTCGGGCTCGCCCGGACGATCGTTTGCGGTTTTGGTCGGGACACATGGTCGCGCACCCATTCAAGCGAAGAGGCGCGCGTGCGCAACGAGACGCGCCCCGAATCCATGCTCGCGCGAGAGTTTGGACCGGAATACGGCTATTTCGGCGCGACCGCGGCGCATGCGCTGGGCGCCACGCGGCACATGCATCTGTATGGCACGACGCGCGACCAGTTCGGCGAAATCGCAGTGGCTTTCCGCCAGCACGCCCTGCGCAATCCCGACGCATCGATGAAAAAGCCGCTGACGATCGACGATTATCATAATGGCCGACTGATCGTGGCGCCCTTCGGCATTTATGATTGCAGCCTGCGCTCGGACGCGGCAGGCGCGGTCATCGTCACCAGCGCGGAGCGCGCGAAGGATCTCAAGCAGCCTCCGGTATTGATCAAGGGGTTTGGGTTTCACAACAACACCCGCGGCTGGTTCGCCGACGACAATATGGTCGTCACTGCGGCCAAACAGGCGGGCGCGGCGGCCTATGCCATGGCGGGGCTTGGCCCGCAGGACGTGGACACTGCGCAGATCTATGACTGCTTCACTTATATGGTGCTCACCCAGCTTGAGGATTACGGCTTCTGCAAAAAGGGCGAGGGCGGCGCCTTCGTCGGCTCCGGCGCCCTGCGACTGGAAGGCCAGCTGCCCTGCAACACGTCCGGCGGCCAACTCTCCGAAGCCCATTGTGAAGGCATGCTGCAGATCGTGGAGGGGGTTCGCCAATTGCGCCATACCTATCCTGACCATCGACAAGTGAAGGACGCTGAGATCGCTTTGGTGTCCGGCCATGGCGGCAACCAGGTCTGCCACTCGACACTTATATTGGGACGCGCATGATGAGCGACACGAACCGAAAGCCAAAGCCTCGGCCGGCCCCGGAATCGCTGCCATACTGGCAGACCGCGCGCGAACACCGCCTCGCCTTGCCCAAGTGCGAAGCATGCCAGCAATTCTGGTTTCCGCCCTCTCGCACATGTCCCCATTGCCTCTCGACGCGCTTCTCGTTTGAAACCGTCTCCGGCAAAGGAAAGATCTACAGCTTCGTGACGTTTCATCGCGTCTACCGTCCGGCCTTCGAACATGACGTGCCCTATGTCGTGGCGCTCGTGGAGCTAGACGAAGGCCCCAGGCTTCTCACCAATATTCTCGGCGTCGCCTACGATCAGGTCACATGCGACATGCGCGTCGAAGTCGTTTTTGACGATTTTGATTCGGAGATCTCAATCCCGAAATTTCGCCCTGCCTGACGCGGAGAACGGCTCATGAAGCGCATGCTGACCCTTGCTCCCGGCGCGTTTGCTGCGGCTGCGCTCTTGATGAGTCCGCTCGCCGCGGCCGCCCAGACCGTCGCAGATTTTTATCGCGGCAAAACGATCCGGGTGATCGTCGGATTCAGCGGCGGCGGCGGCTATGATCAATATGCGCGCCTTTATGTTCGCCATGCCGGGCAGCGGACGCCAGGCGCGCCGACCTATGTCGTCCAGAACATGCCCGGCGCCGCGAGCCTGAAATCCGTCGTCTATCTAGAACAGGGCGCGCCAGCCGACGGCACGGCGATCGCCACCTTCAATCCGGGGCTCATCTCGCAATCGCTCACGATCCCCGAGAAGGTGAACATCGACTTCCGCCGCTTCGCCTGGATCGGCAATGTGAGCGAGGATTTTCGGGTCTGCTTCATGTGGGGCGCGAAGAACATCAGGACCTTTGATCAGGTGAAGGCGACGCAGGAGATCGTTTTCGGCACGACGGGCGTTGGAACCTCCGCCTATATCGAAGGCCGGATGCTGGACGAAATTTTTGGCGTAAAACTCCGTCAGGTGCAGGGCTATCCCGGATCGGCGGATAAGCGCATCGCCATTGAGCGCGGCGAGCTGGACGGCGATTGCGGCTCCTGGACCAGCCTTCCCGACGATTGGGTGCGGGACCGCAAGATCAATCTCTTTATCCGCTTCTCGCGCAATCTGACGCCGGATATGCCGAAGGACCTAGTCTATGCAGGCTCGCTCATTTCCGACCCGGAGACGAAGGCCACCTATGACCTGCTGATGTCCGGCGCGGAAATCGGACGCCCCTATATCGCTCCGGCGGGCATGCAAAGCGACCGCCTCGAGGCTCTGCGCGCCGCTTTCAATGCGACGATGAAGGATCCCGAGTTTCGCGCAGACGCTGAAAAACAGCGTCTGGAGGTCAACCCGCAAACGGGTGAAGAGGTCGCCGCGCAAATCGCGCAGATCTATAAGACCCCGCCCGCCGCCATCAAACGGGCGCGCGCGATCTCCGGCGAGTAAAGGCGCGGCGAGCGCTCACGCGGGCCGATACCAATTCGGTTTGCGCTTCTCACGATAGGCGGCGACGCCTTCAAGGGATTCAGGCGAGCGCCCGAGGCCGCGCGGCTCCTGGCCTGTCGCAGGCGGCGGCTCGCCCGTCGCCAGACGCGCGATGCGCTCTTTCAACACGGCGCTCGCCTGCGGCGCCGCATGTATGAAGTCCTCCACCAGACGCTCCAGACATAATTGCATGTCGGTCTCGCCAAACACCTCATGGGCGAGCCCGAGACGCAAGGCGACTTCGGCGCCGATGCGTTCACCCGATAGGCCGTAGCGCCTGAAGCCGCGCGGCCCGAGCACGCGCAAAAAATATTGCGAGAGCTCATAGGACGGCGCGATCCCGAGACGCACCTCCGGCACGGCGAAAAAAGCGTCCTCAAGCGCCAGCACGACGTCGCAGCATGAAGCAATCGCCAGCCCGGCGCCGACACATCCGCGCTGGATCACGGCGATCACCGGCTTCGGGAAAGCGTCAAGCCTGCGAAGCGCATCTGCAAGGCTCACGCGCGGGGGGGCGTCTTCCCGGCCGCCCAGATCAGCGCCCGCACAGAAATGCTTGCCGGCGCCACGCAGAATGAGCATGCGCACGGTCTCGTCCTGCGCCAGCTCTCCAAACGCATCATGCAATTCGCGCAGCATTTGCGCGTTGAGCGCGTTTCCCTTGTCCGGCCTGTTGAGGCGTATCGTGGCGACGCCCCGCCCGTCGATATCAAGTTCGATTGTTTCCGGCATAATGCAGGAACTCCTGTTTCAGGCTTGATCCGGCTCGCGAAGAACAATGAGCGCATCAAGCGCCCATAGATCGCTCTTGCCCGGCATCGCCACAAGCGGGTTGACGTCAATGCTCTCGATGTCGTCGGGGAAATCCGCAGCGAGTCTGGAGAGGGCGACGAGCGCGCCGGCTACCGCGCCGAAATCGCACGCGGGCGCGCCGCGAAAGCCTTCCAGCAGGCGCGCTGCGCGCGTGCGGGAGATCAGCTCCATAGCCTGCTCCATCGACATCGGCGCGGGGCCGAAAGCGACGTCCTTCGTGAGCTCCAGAAGGATTCCGCCCGCGCCGAACATCACCACGGGCCCGACTTCCGGATCACGCTGAACGCCCATGACCAATTCAACGCCAGCGTTGATCTGACGCGCCACAAGCACGCCTTCGAACCGCGCATGGGGCACCTTTTCCGCAAGGGCGGCCTTGATCGCGGCAAAGCCAGCGCGCGCGGCGCTCTCCTCCTGCACGCCGAGAACGACGCCGCCCACCTCCGTCTTGTGCTGAACGTCTGGCGACACGAGCTTCAACACGACAGGGAACCCGATCCCCTTGGCGGCCTCGGCCGCGTCATCAGCGCTCGTCACGACGATCTGCGGCGCCGAAGCGAGTCCATAGGCGGCGAGCAGCGCCTTTGACTCCGCCTCGCCAAGGACGCGGGAAGACGCATGCGACGTGCGTGTGCGCGCGAGACTCTCTCTTGCTGCGGCGGGCGGCTCTCGCCCTGCGAGCATGGGCGCGTTACGCGCGAGCGCAGCGCGCCGACGCCAGTCGCCCGCGCGTTTGATCGCTTTCAGCGCCTTGTCGACTTCATGCAAAACCGGCAGTCGCGGGAAGCCGGCGCGAAACGAGCGGCTATAGTCGCTATACATATAGGACGCCATGGAGACGACCGCGATGGGCGTGGCGCCTTCAGCGCCGGCCATCTCATTCACCACCAAAAGATTGTTCGCCTTTTCGTTCACGCCCTCGGCAAGCGGCAATTCCTCCTGCACGAGAATCTGATCGATTCCCGTGTCCGCCTGCATGATCTCGATGCATTTGAAATAGGCCTCCTTGCTCGAAAGCGCAGCAAAGCCCGCATCGAGCGGATTGCCCAGAGATGTGCCGATCCCAAGGACGTCGCGCAACCGGGCGAGCGTCTCTTCTTGCAGGGGCGGGAAATTCACGTCATTGCGTTCGGCCGCCTCAAGGAGAAGCCCTTTCAGCCCCCCGGAGAATGTGATCGCGCCGATACGCCCGCCGCCCGGCGCCTTCCCGTGGCTGAGCACCTCGATCACTTCCGTCATCTCGTCGATCGTATCGACGCGGATCACGCCTGTCGCTTCCGCCACCGCATCAAAGCACTGGAGCGAACCTGCAAGGGAACCGGTATGGGCCAGCGCGGCGCTGCGGCTCAACTCCGAGCCGCCGATCTTCATCGCGACGATCGGTTTGCCCGCCGCCTGCGCTGCGCTACAGGCCGCCTTGAACCGCGCAGGCTCGCGGATCGCCTCGATGAAACAGGCGATCACGCGCGTGTCCTGATCCTGCGTGAAAAACTCGATGTAGTCGGCCGCATTCAGACCGATCTCATTACCCACCGTCACCGCATGGCCGGGCTGCATGCCGCGACTGCTGAGAGACCGATAGATCGCCGTGACGATGCCCCCGCTCTGCCCGAAGATTCCTATGGGGCCGCGCTTCAGCTCGGTGATCCGGCGGTCGGTGAGCGTCATAAAGCTGGAGGCCGCCGACAGATTGCCCAGACAATTTGGCCCCGACACCGCAAGCCGCGCGTCTGCAATGGCGGACGCAAGCTCCGCACCAAGCGCGCGTCCTTCAGAATCGCCGCCCTCGCCGAAGCCGCTGGAGAAAATCGTCGCGCTGCGCGCGCCAACGCGGCCCGCTTCGCGGATCGTGTCGATCACCGCCCGCCCCGGGACGAGCACCACCACATGGTCGGGAGGCTCCGGCAGCGACGCGAGATTCGTGTAACACCGCTGCGTGCCCCAGACGACCTCATTGCGCGGATTCACGGGATAAATGGCGCCCTTGAAACCCGTGCGGCGCAGGGAGTTATTGACCGTAATGGACCAGCTGCCCTTTTTGTCGCTCGCGCCGACGATGGCGACGTTGCGTGGCGACAGAAGGGCGGCCACGCCGCGCGCGCCTTTGTATTCCTGCGTCATGCCTGTAGATCTTTCCTGCGATTTGCGCGCGCTTTTGTTTCGTTCCGCCCTGCGCGACCCGGACGCATTATGCAAATATCAGTCTCGTAAGAAGCCTCCGCCCCTTTTGGCGGTGAGATAGAAGGCGATCGCGATAAGCGTCATCGCCAGGCTCCACAGCAAGCCCAGCGCAGCAAGCTCTGGTCCTTGCCCGTTGCCCCACAGGTCGAACATGGCGACCGCCATCGTCTGCGAACTGGGTCCTGACAGCAGGACCGGCAATGACAGCACGCGCGTGGCGAGCAAGAAGATGAACAGCCAACCGGCGATCAGCGAGGGCGCGAGAAGCGGCAAGACGATTCGTCGAAAGCCGAGCAGCGGCGTCGCGCCCGCCGCCGCAGCGGCTTCCTCCAGCTCGCGGTGCAATTGAATCATCCC
>CAIXDD010000146.1 GCA_903918155.1 uncultured Hyphomicrobiales bacterium | reverse complement strand
GACGTCGGCCTGCATGAATTCATCACCGAATTCATCGCCGACAACGCGCGCCTGGGCACGATCGTGGCCGAGCAATATCTCATCAACTGACACGCGCCGGACCCTCATGCGCATCAAGATCCGCCACGAAATCCTGCAAAGTTTCACGCCGCCCGCAAAGGGCGTCATTGAGGTCCTGCGCCTGTCGCCGCGCGGCTACGAGGGCCAGCATGTGCTCGACTGGCGCATCGACGTGGAGGCCGATTGCCGGCTGCGGCGCAGCGAAGACGCCTTCGGCAATCTCGCCGATGCGTTCAGCCTTCAGGCGCCCACGCAGACCCTGCGCATTCTCGCCGAAGGATCGGTGGAGACGTTCGATTGCGCGGGCGTGGTGCGCGCGGCGGCGGAGCGTTTTCCCCACGAACTGTTCCTGCGCGACACCGAGCTTACCGCGCCCGACGCGGGGCTGCGCGCGCTCGCCGCGCAAAGCTCCGGCGCCGACATGATCGCGCGGCTGCACGCGCTCATGCGCCGCGTGCGCGATCATATGAAGGACGAAAGCGAAGGCGAGGGCGAGGAGAAAGAGAAGGAGTCCGACCAAGGCGGCCGCTCCGCCGGGCGGGCTCTGGCGCGCGGGCGCGGCGGCCCCTGCGATCTCGCCCATGTCTTCGTCGCCGCCGCGCGCTGTCTGGGCGCGCCGGCGCGTTTCGTCAGCGGTTACGTGCTGCGCGATGGCGCGCAGACGGGCGCGCTTCATGCCTGGGCGGAGGCGCATGTGACGGGCGTCGGCTGGATCGGGTTCGATTGCGCGGACGTGATCTGCCCGACGGAGCGTCATGTGCGCGTGGCCTGCGGCCTCGACCGGCTTGACGCAGCGCCCGTGCGTGCGTCAAGTCGCAGCGCGATCGCGCAGGAGGCGCGCGTGGAGCTGCGCCCAGCGGGCGCGTTGCGCCAGAGCCAGCAATGACGCGGCGCCTTGAGCGGGCGGCGCCGGGGAGATTTCGTCCATGACCTATTGTTGCGGCATCCTCGTGCGCGAGGGCCTCGTGATGATCGCCGACACGCGCACCAACGCCGGCCTCGACAATGTGTCGACCTTCCGCAAGCTCCATGTGTTCCGCAACGACGGCGAGCGCGCGATCATGCTCGCGACCGCGGGCAATCTCTCCATCACGCAGAACGTCGTGGCGCAGATCGCGCAGGGGCTCGAAAATCCCCAGACGGGCGAGCTGGAGCGCATCACGACGGCGCCGAGCCTGTTCGCCGGCGCAGAACTCGTGGGGCGCGCGATGCGCCGCGTGCGCGACGTGCATGGCGAAGCGCTGGAGCGCGCGAAAGTGCCGATCGACTCCACGCTGCTTCTCGGCGGGCAGGTTGCGGGCGAACGTCCGCGCCTCTTCATGGTCTATGGCGCGGGCAATTTCATCGAGGCCACGCAGGACACGCCTTATCTGCAGATCGGCGAGCATAAATACGGCAAGCCCGTGCTCGACCGCGCGGTGAGCTATGAGACGAGCCTTGAGGACGCGTTGAAGCTCGCGCTCATTTCGATGGATTCCACCATGCGCTCCAATCTCGGCGTCGGCATGCCCATCGATATCGGCGTGATGCGTCGCGACGCGCTGACGCTGGAGGCGGATCGCCGCATCGACAATGTGGATCCCTATTTCCACGATCTGCGCGACCGCTGGTCGGTGGCCCTGCGCGCGGCCCATCTCGCCATTCCGAGCCCGCCTTACTTCAAGAAGGGCTGAACGGCGAGGGCTCCGCAATCGCCGGATTCGTTTGCCGCATGCGCGCGCGCAGGCTATATGGCCTCGCGGGGGGCAAGCGGAAGCGGCCCATGACCTATTGCTGCGCTGTGCTCGTCAGGGAAGGGCTCGCGATGGTGGCGGACACGCGCACCAACGCCGGCCTCGACAACATCTCCACCTTTCGCAAGTTGCAGCGTTTCGAGGAGCGCGGCGAGCGCGCGTTGCTGATCGCCAGCTCCGGCAATCTGTCGCTTACGCAATATGTGCTCAACGATCTCACGCGCGGATTCGCCGCCGGCGGCAGGGAGGACGGCCAGCGCCTGATGGACGCGCCCTCCATGTATGCGGGCGCGGAGCTGATCGCGCAGGCGGTGCGCAAGGCGCGCGCCGAACATGGCGAGGCCTTTCGCGACGCGCGGCTGGATTTCGATCTGCAGATGTTGTTCGGCGGACAGGTGGATGGGGGCGAATTGCGCCTGTTCATGATCTATCCCTCGGGCAATTTCATCGAGGCGACGCAGGACACGCCCTATCTGCAGATCGGCGAGCATAAATACGGCAAGCCCGTGCTGGATCGCGCGGCCCGCTTCGGCATGAGCCTGTCGGAAGCCATGAAGCTCACGCTCCTGTCGATGGATTCCACCATGCGCTCGAACATCAGCGTCGGCTTTCCCATCGACGTCGCCACGGTGCCGCGCGATGCGCTTGCGCTTGAGGTGAGCCACCGCATCGAACATGACGAGCCCTGGTTCAGCGGGGTGCGGCGGAATTGGTCTGCGACCTTGCGCGAGGCGCATGCGGCCATTCCCGATCCGCCCTATGGCCGCGACGAGGGCGGACGCGAAGAGGCGCGCCCGCAGGAGCCGGGCGTTTTGCCCGGCATCCAGTCCGCGCAGACATGAGAAGCGAGGACAAACTTGATTTCGTCTATTGAACCGGCCAATGAGGAGGTTAAGGTGACAAAAAAGGGTCCGGCGCCGCCGGATCGACGCAGGAGGAACCCGGGATGAGCGCTTCCACGCTCGCATCCGCGCAGCAAATGTCGGGCGCGCAGTCCTTGTCAGGCGCGCAGTCCTTGTCAGGCGCGCAGTCCTTGTCAGGCGAACAGGACGTGAAGATCCGGCTCAGGAACGTGTCCAAGGTTTTCGAAACGCGCAGGGGTCCGTTCGTCGCGCTCGATTCCATCTCGCTCGACATTCCCACCGGCTGTTTCTTCATGATCGTGGGCCCGTCGGGCTGCGGCAAGACGACGCTGCTGCGCATTCTCGCCGGGCTTGAGACGCATACGAGCGGCTCCATCGAGATCAGTCCGCCGCCGCCCGGCCGCCCCAGCAATTCGATGATCTTCCAGGGCGACTCCCTGTTCCCGTGGATGACCGTGTGGGAGAACGCGGCCTATGGCCTCACGATGCGCCGCAAGCCGCAGGGCGAGGTCAAGGAGAAGGTCTCCCATTATCTCAACCGCACCGGCCTGTTGCGCTTCGCCGATCATTATCCGCATCAATTGTCGGGCGGTATGCGCCAGCGCGTGTCCATCGCCCGCGCCTTCGCCAACGATCCCGACATTTTGCTGATGGACGAGCCTTTCTCCGCGCTCGACGAGCAGAACAAGGTGTTGCTGCAGGAAGAGCTGTTGAAGATCTGGGAGGAGACGCGCAAGACCGTGCTCTTCATCACCCATAGCGTGGACGAGGCCGTGACTTTGGGCGACCGCATCATGGTGATGACGGCCCATCCCGGCCGCGAGAAGGCGACGCTCGACGTGCCCTTCGAGCGCCCGCGGCAGGTGCTGGAGCTGCGCGCGCGCCCCGCCTATGGCGAGTTCGTGTTCAACATCTGGTCTTATCTGCGCGAAGAGGTGCAGCGCGCCCGCGCGCAGGACGAGGGGAGGCCGCAATGACCGAGGCGACGCAAAACGCCACGCGCGCCTTCGCGCGCAAGGGCTTCCGGATCAGCCGCGGCAATGTCGACCGCATCATGAACATCGCCTCGCCGCTGGGCCTGCTGCTGTTGTGGGAGGTCGCCGCGCGTCTGGGGTGGATCGACGTGCGCTTCTTCCCCGCGCCCTCGAAAATCTTCGCTGTGATGATGCAGCTGATCGACAACGGGCAATTGTGGGTTCATCTCAAGGCGAGCATGTATCGCCTGTTCTGGGGCTTCGTGTGGGGCGGCGTGCCCGCGCTGGTCCTTGGCGTGGCGATGGGCCTCAACCGCACGCTGCGCGCGCTGGTCGAGCCCATCGTGTCGGCGACCTATCCCATTCCCAAAAGCGCCATCCTGCCGCTGATCCTGCTGATCTTCGGTCTGGGGGAGCCCTCCAAAGTGGTGATGGTGGCCATCGGCCTCTTCTTCCCCATCCTCATCAACACGATCGCGGGCGTGCTCGAAATTCAGAAAATCTATTTCGACGTGTCGCGCAATTTCGGCGCGGATCGGCTGCAGGTTTTCCGCACCGTGGCGCTGCCCGGCGCCATGCCGCTCATCATGACCGGCGTGAAACTGGGCGTGGGCATGGGCCTCATCCTGATTTCGCTCGCCGAAATGGTCGGCGCGAAATCGGGCCTGGGCTATATGATGTGGAACGCGTGGGAGATCCTGTCGGTCGAGACCATGTATGTCGGCCTCATCGTCATCGCCGCGCTGGGCGTGTTGTTCACGGTTCTGCTGAACGAGCTGGAGCGCTGGCTCGTGCCCTGGAAGGCGGCGCGCTAGACCGAAAGACGCCGCGCCTCTTCCGCGCGGCGTCAAACGCCCTCACAGCGCGCGCATCTCGTCGGTCGCCGCGACCAGGCCCGCGCAGATGCCCGGCTCGCTCGTCGCATGGCCCGCGTCGGGCACGACGCGCAATTGCGAGGCCGGCCAAATCCTGTGCAGCGCATGGGCGGTGCGCGCAGGCGTCACCACGTCGTAGCGGCCCTGCACGATCACGCCCGGCGTATGGGCGATCAGATGCGCGTCGGCGAACAACTGCCCTTCGGCGAGAAAACTGTCGTTGACGAAATACTGCGCCTCGATGCGCGCCAGCGCGATCTCCGCCGCGCTCGCCGCCCCCGCCCGCCGCCAGCGCGGGCGCAGGGTGAGCAATTCGCTCTCCCACGCGCACCATGTGCGCGCCGCCTCCATGCGCCCCGCAATATCGGCGCCGATCAGCCGGCGGTGATAGGCGGCGACGATGTCGTCGCGCTCGGCCGGCGGAACGGGCGCGACGAAACGCTCCCACGCTTCGGGAAAAAGCGCGGAGGCGCCGCCGTCCTTGTAGAGCCAGTCGATCTCGCAGCGTCGCGCGGCGAACGCGCCGCGCAGCACGAGCCCGCGCACGCGCCGCGGATGCGCCTGCGCATAAGCGAGCGCCAGCGCCGCGCCCCATGAGCCGCCGAGCAGAAGCCAGTCGTCCACATCGAGCATGGCGCGAAGCGCCTCGATATCGGCGACCAGACGGCCCGTGTCATTGGCCTGAAGTTCGGAATGGGGCAGGGAGCGTCCGCAGCCGCGCTGGTCGAACAGCACGATCTTATAGACGGCGGGATCGAACAGGCGGCGATGGTCGCCATGGCAGCCCCCGCCCGGCCCGCCATGCAGGAACAGCGCGGGGCGGCCGTCGGGATTGCCGCTCGCCTCCCAATAGAGGCGATGGCCCTCGCCGACGTCCAGATGGCCGGAGGCGAAGGGCTCCAGGGGCGGATAAAGCGCGGACGCGGGCTGTCGTGCGCTTTCGTCGACGCTCATGGCGGCTATACCGCCGCCGCGTCTGCGCGGCCCAGCGCCGCCGTCGTCGGGAAGACGAGCGACTTGATGACGACGGGCACCGCGCCGGAGGTCTCCAGCATGGCGCCGATGTCGATGAAGTCGAACTCCTTGAGCACGATTCCGTCAATGGACACGACCGGATTGGCGAGCTTGCGTTCCTCGCGCGCATGAATGCCCACCAGCCCGCCGATGTCGCCGTCGCCCACCAGAACGAGCGGATGGCCATGGGCGAGCTGCGCGGACAGGCCTTCCGTCACGCCCTGACAGAAGGCGTCGAGGCGCCGGTACATGGCCGAGCCCGCCCAGCGATAGCACAGCGCGACCGCCTGATGGCCTTCATGCAGATCGAGCCGGCGCAGCGACGCTTTCACGGCGGCCGCGATGGCTGCGGGATCGAGCGTCTCGGCGTCGAGCGGCAGGTCGGGGGTGACGACGGGCAGGTTGCGCAGCGGCAGCGTGTCGAGCGGCGCCACGAAGATCGTCGAGCCGCTGACCTGGATCGTATATTGCGAGGCGCCGACCACGGTGGCGCGAATGCCCTGGTCGGGACGCTCGATGGCGACGCCCCAATCCTCGATGCGCTTGCGCATGGCCTTCGCCAGCCGCGGCCCCAGATCTCCGAAACCCTTGCTCTGCAGGCCGTAGACATATTCCGACACGCCGCCCGAAAAGGTCACGACATCGGGCTTGCGCGCGTTCGTCATGGGGTCGAGGCGCAGCAGCTCGGCGGTGTCGGGCTTCAGCACCTGCGCGGTGATCGCCTCCATCAGCCGGTCGGCCATGCGCTCCACCATGGCGGCGCGCTGGTCTTCGCTGATGGCGCCGCCCAGCGCGGCCTCGAATCCCGCCTCGCGCGCGAAGCGCCGGCCGGCTTCTTCAAGGCGCACGATCTTTCCGTCGGGATCGAAGGAGACGATGCGCGCGCCCACGTCCATCGCGGTCATGTCGACGATCTCGCCGCCTTCGCAGACGGCGATTTTCGACGTGCCGCCGCCGATGTCGATATTCATCACGCGTAGGCTGTCGCGGATGGAGCGCGCGGCGGCGCCCGAGCCGAAGGCGGCCAGCGTCGTCTCCAGCCCGTCGCCGGCGGAGACGGAGACGAACTTGCCCGCCTGCGCGGCGAATAATTCGCCGATGGCGCGCGCGTTGGAGCGGCGCACGGCGACGCCGGTGAGGATCAGCGCGCCCGTGTCGATGGCGGCGGGATCGACGCCGGCGGCCTCATATTGCAGGTCGATGAAGGCGCCGAGCTTTTGCGCGTCGATCGCCATGTCGTCGGCATAGGGCGTCAGCAGCACGTCGGATTCGTGAAACACTTCGCGCTTGGTCACGACATAGCGATTGTCGAGCCGCTCCAGCAGCAGGCGCGAGAAGACCAGATGCGATGTCGAGGAGCCGATGTCCACGCCCACGCTGACGAGATTAATCTCGTCTTCTTCTTCGAGGCTGCGGCGCACGTTGGAGAAAAAGACGCGCCCGCCCTGGGGTTCGGATTCGCTCATGTCGTTCCCGTCGTTCCGTTCGTCAAGGAAAACCCCTCCCCGCGGTGCGGGAAGGGGGCTGTTCGTCAGACCACCGTGTCGCGCTTGGCGTCGTCTGCGTTCGGCGGCACGTACCACGAGGCATCCATGCGGCACGGCACGTCGTTGCGCTTCAGCGTCTCCTCGAATTCCTTGCGCAGATAGGGGTCCTCCATCCAATAGGGAATGGCGGTGCCGCCCTTGTCGAGGTCGATGGCGGTGTAATCGGTGTGTTTCTCGCCCGGCGCGCCGGGATCGCGGCCGGGATTATGCGGGCCGAACCAGGCGGAGAGGCGGAAATCGTCCTTCGAGACCGAGAAGTGCTGGTGATACCAGCGCGCGCCGCCCGGCGCCGCCGTCACGAGGCCGAAGGGGCCGTAATCGAGCCGGCGCACTTCATGGGCGAATCCGTCCTTCCAGGGCGTGGGGCCGCAGCGCTCGGGCCACGAATAGGTGTAGCCCTTGCCCTTCAGGCAGACGAGCACGGCGGCGGACGTATGGGCATGCGCCTTCGAATAGCGGCCGTTTTCGTGCTGCGCGATCCAGTAATAGAACTGGTTGTTCGTCATGAACGGCTCGACGCGGCGATAGCCGACCGAGCGGCGGTTATCGAGCGGCAGGTCGCAATT
>CAIXDD010000145.1 GCA_903918155.1 uncultured Hyphomicrobiales bacterium | reverse complement strand
GGTCCGCATGGCCGCGTTGTCGAGCGCGATGTGAAGGCCGCGATTGCTGGCGGCGGCGCGAAAAAGGCTGCGCCGCAGGCCGCCGCGTCCGCGCCCAAGGCGCCCGCGCTTGCTGCAGGCATGTCGGACGAGACGATCAAGAAGCTGTTCGAGCCGGGCTCCTTCGAGGAAGTCCCGCACGACTCGATGCGCAAGGTCATCGCCAAGCGTCTCGTGGAAGCCAAGCAGACGATCCCGCATGTCTATCTGACGGTCGACTGCAATCTCACCGCATTGCTCGCTGCGCGCGAGGCGATCAACGCCGCCGCGCCCAAGGGCAAGGACAAGCAGCCCGCCTACAAGATTTCGGTCAACGATTTCGTCATCAAGGCCCTCGCTATGGCGCTCCAGCGCGTGCCGGAAGCCAACGTGACGTTCACCGAAAACACGATGCTCAAGCACAAGCACTCGGATGTGGCGGTCGCCGTGTCGATCCCCGGCGGTCTTATCACGCCGGTTGTGCGCAAGGCCGAAACAAAGGGCCTCGCCGCCATCTCCACCGAGATGAAGGATCTTGCGACCCGCGCCCGTAGCCGCAAGCTGCAGCCGCAGGAATATCAGGGCGGCTCAACGGCTGTCTCGAACCTTGGCATGTTCGGCATCAAGAACTTCCAGGCCGTCATCAACCCGCCGCACGCGACGATACTCGCGGTCGGCGCGGGCGAAGAGCGCGTGATCGTCGAGAAGGGCCAGATGAAGGTCGCCACGATGATGAGCGTGACGCTTTCCACCGACCACCGCGCTGTCGACGGCGCGCTTGGGGCCGAGTTGATCTCGGCGTTCAAGGATTTGATCGAAAATCCGGTCGGCATGCTGGTGTGATGCGCGTGCTGGAGCGAGCGGGCGCAGAAGGCGGGCGGCCGCTCAGCCGCTCAGTCGCTCAGCCGCTCAGTCGCTCAGCCGCGCGCGTGGCGCTCCATTTCCGCGATCACGACTCCTCGCGCAGCGGCGCGCCATGCTGCGCGCGTTTCCGGTGATCGGGAAGATGCGCGCATCATCAAGTCTTCAAGTCTTCAAGCCCACGCCTGTCTCAAGCCCACGCCTGTCATGGCCATCACGAAAGACTGACCCATGAGCAATTCGTATGACGTTCTCATCATCGGCGGCGGTCCGGGCGGCTATGTGGCCGCGATCCGCGCGGCGCAACTCGGGTTCAAGACGGCTGTCGTGGAGCGCGAGCATCTGGGCGGCATCTGCCTGAACTGGGGCTGCATCCCCACCAAGGCGTTGCTGCGCTCGGCGGAGATTTATCATTACGCCCAGCACGCCAAGGATTACGGCCTCACGCTCGAAGGCAAGATGACCTTCGATCCCGCCGCCGTGGTGAAGCGCTCGCGCGGCGTCTCCGCCCAGCTCAACGGCGGCGTCGCCTTCCTCATGAAGAAGAACAAGATCGACGTGATCTGGGGCGAGGCGACCCTCTCCAAAGCAGGCGAGGTCGTCGTCACGGAAACGAAGAAGCCCGCCGTGCAGCCGCAAAACCCCGTGCCGAAAGGCGTTCTGGGGGCGGGGACCTATGGCGCGAAACATGTCGTCGTCGCCACCGGCGCGCGCCCGCGCGTGCTGCCGGGCATCGAGCCCGACGGCAAGCTGATCTGGACCTATTTCGAGGCGATGAAGCCCGAAACATTCCCCAAGAGCCTCGTGGTCATGGGCTCGGGCGCCATCGGCATCGAATTCGCAAGCTTCTATCGCACCATGGGCGCGGAGGTGACGGTCGTCGAAGTCCTGCCGCAGATCATGCCGGTGGAGGACGCCGAGATCGCCGCTCATGCGCGCAAGCGTTTCGAGAAACAGGGCATGAAGATCCTCACCTCCACCAAGGTCGTGAAGGTGGAGAAGAAGGCCGATTCCGTCGTCTGCACGCTGGAGGACGAGAAGGGCGCTCGCCAGACGATCGAGGCGGAGCGGATGATTTCCGCCGTGGGCGTGGTGTGCAACACCGAAGGGCTCGGGCTGGAAAAGCTGGGCGTGAAGATCGACCGCGGCGCCATCGTCACCGACGGGCTCGGCAGGACGAATGTGGCGGGCGTCTACGCCATCGGCGACGTCGCCGGCCCGCCCATGCTCGCTCACAAGGCGGAGCACGAGGGCGTGCTCTGCGTGGAGGCGATCAAGGGGCTCCATCCGCATGCGATGGAGAAGACGATGATCCCCGGCTGCACCTATTGCCATCCGCAGGTCGCCAGCGTCGGCCTCACCGAGGCGAAGGCGAAGGAGGCGGGGCTTCAGGTGAAGGTCGGCCGCTTCCCCTTCCAGGGCAATGGCAAGGCCATCGCGCTGGGCGAGCCCGAAGGGCTCGTGAAGACGATCTTCGACGCCAAGACGGGCAAGCTGCTCGGCGCGCATATGGTGGGGGCGGAGGTCACGGAGCTGATCCAGGGCTATGTGGTCGCGATGAATTGCGAGACTACGGAGGCGGAGCTGATCCATACGGTCTTCCCGCATCCCACTTTGTCGGAAATGATGCATGAGAGCGTGATGGACGCTTATGGGCGCGTCGTTCATTCCTGAGGATCGCGCATCGTGATCGCGCCGACGTGATTCCCTGGGTCCAGCTCGACCGCGCGCCGCTGCCGGACGGGGGCGAGCTGCGGCTCGCGCGGCGCGGCGACGAATTCTCCATTCGCCTCGATGGCGCGGAGCTGATGAACAGCCGCCTCACCGGATCGGAGGAGGCGCTGGCCGCGCTCGCCTGCGCGCGGCTCGGCGGGCGCCCGCGCCCGCGCGTGCTGATCGGCGGGCTGGGCATGGGTTTCACGCTGCGCGCGGCGCTCGCCGCCTTGCCGGCTGACGCGCGCGTGACCGTCGCCGAGCTTCTGCCCTGCGTCGTGGACTGGGCGCGCGGCCCCATGGCGGAGCTGTTCGCCGGCTGCCTCGACGATCCGCGCGTGCGAATCGACATCGGCGACGTGGGGCGTTGCTATGCGGGCGCGCCCGCCTGGGACGCGATCCTGCTCGACGTGGACAACGGACCCGAAGGGCTCACGCAGGCGGCCAATGACGCGCTCTATGGCGCGGCGGGGCTTGCGCGCGCCCGTCGCGCGCTGTCGCCCGGCGGCGTGTTCGCCGTGTGGTCGGAGAAGCCGGACGCCGCCTTCGCCGCCCGGCTGGCGCGCGCGGGCTTTCGCGTGGAGGAGGCGCGCGTGCGCGCCCATCGCGGCGCGAGCGGCCGCCGGCATGTGGTGTGGATCGGGGAAGCGCCGGCGCCGCGGGCCTGAGCGTAGCCTGCGCTCCTGCGCCACATGCGCTCTTGCGACACATGCGCTCTTGCGTTCGCGAATTGCCCGCGCGCCGCGCTTGGCTTACATGAGGGTGACTTGGGGGCGGCCATGCGTCGCCCGCCGCAGCATCGCCGGAGCCGACATGGCCGTCGTCATCGACACGCTCAACAACGACCCGCGCAACAAGAAGGACGCCGCCGCCCTCCGCCACCCGGAGAAGGCGCATCGCCCCGATCAGGAGGTCGCGCGCAAGCCCGACTGGATCCGCGTGAAGGCGCCCGGCTCGCCGCAATACGCCGCCACCCGCGCCATCGTGAAGGAGCACAAGCTCGTCACCGTCTGCGAGGAGGCGGGCTGCCCCAATATCGGCGAATGCTGGGAGAAGAAGCACGCCACCTTCATGATCATGGGCGACACCTGCACGCGCGCCTGCTCCTTCTGCAACGTGAAGACGGGACGCCCCGACGGGCTGGACGCGCGCGAGCCTGAGAACGTCGCCGATTCCGTCGCCAAGCTCGGGCTCTCCCATGTGGTCGTCACCTCCGTGGACCGCGACGATCTGGAGGATGGGGGCGCGGATCATTTCGCCCGCACCATCCGCGCGATCCGCGAGCGCTCGCCGGACACGACGGTGGAGATCCTGACGCCCGACTTCCTGCGCAAGCCCGGCGCGCTCGAAGCGGTGGTGGCCGCGCGTCCCGACGTGTTCAACCACAATCTCGAAACCGTGCCCTCGAATTATCTCACCGTGCGCCCCGGCGCGCGCTATTTCCATTCCGTGCGGCTGTTGCAGCGCGTGAAGGAGCTGGACCCCACGATCTTCACCAAATCGGGAATCATGGTGGGGCTGGGCGAGACGCGCAACGAAGTGCTGCAGCTCATGGACGACCTGCGCTCCGCCGAGGTCGATTTCCTCACCATCGGCCAATATCTGCAGCCCACGCGCAAGCATCATCGCGTGGTGAGTTTCGTCACGCCCGATGAGTTCAAGGCTTACGAAGAGGTGGCGATGGCGAAGGGCTTCCTGCTCGTGTCGGCCACCCCGCTCACCCGGTCCTCGCATCACGCAGGCGAGGATTTCGCGCGCCTCAAGGCGGCGCGCCTCGCACGCCTGGCCAACGCCGGCGCCTGAAGGAGAGTCCATGTCGGCCCAGCCCCTTTTCCATCTCGCCTTTCCCGTGAAGGACATCGCCGAAGCGCGCCGGTTCTACGGCGATCTTCTGGGCTGCGCGGAAGGGCGCAGCGCGCCCAATTGGGTCGATTTCGATTTCTACGGCCATCAGGTCGTCGCCCATCTGGCGCCGGAGGAATGCGGCCATCGCAAGACGAGCGCTGTGGACGGGCATGACGTGCCGGTGCGCCATTTCGGCGCGATCCTGCCCATGGACGATTGGGAGGCGCTCGCGCGCAAGCTCACGCAGGCGGGCGTGGATTTCATCATCGAGCCGCATGTGCGCTTCAAGGGCGAGACCGGGGAACAGGCCACCATGTTCTTCCTCGATCCGTCGGGCAATGCGCTGGAGTTCAAATCCTTCGCCGACATAAGCCAGGTATTCGCGAAATAGGCTTTCTTTTGCAAAACAGGCTCGCGTTCGTGAAACAGGATTGCGCCAAATGAGTCGCGCCGGCGCGGCCTTCATAGAACAAAGGGCGGCCGATGGGCCGCCCTTCGCGGTTGGATGCGCATTCGCTTGCGCGCCGGCCTATCCGTAAAGGACCTTCGGAAGCCAGAGCGCGATTTGCGGGAAGGCGTAGACGAACGCCATCGCCAGGATCACGATCATCTGAAACGGCATCACGCCGGCGAAGATTTCATTGATCGAGACATGTTTGGGCGCCACGCCCTTCAGATAGAAAGGCGCCATGGCGACCGGCGGCGACAGGAACGACGTCTGGATGTTCAGCGCGATCAGAATGCCGAAGAACAGCGGATCGACGCCGTATTGTTGAAGGAGCGGCAGGAAGATGGGCACGAAGATCACGATGATCTCGGTCCATTCCAGCGGCCAGCCCAGCACGAAGATGATCACCTGCGTGAGCAGCAGGAAGGTCAGCGGGGAGGGGTCGATCCAGTCCACGAATTGCTTGATCGGCTCGTGTCCGCCCAGATAGGCGAAGATCGACGAGAAGATGAAGGAGCCCACGAACAGCCAGCACACCATGGCGGACGTGCGCGCCGTCAGATAGACGGATTCCTGCATCTTCTTGAATGTGAGCGAGCGATAGGCGGCGGCCAGGATCAGCGCGCCCAGCGAGCCGATGGCGGCGGCTTCCGTGGGCGTGGCGAAGCCGAAGAAAATCGCGCCAAGCACCGACAGGATCAGGAGGGTGAGCGGGAAGAAGCTCGTGAGCAGCGCAATCGCGATCTGCAAGGTGGGAACGTTGCGCTCCTCCGGCGGCAGTTTCGGCGCGAGCGAGGGATTGAGCCAGCAACGCACGATCACATAGATCATGTAAAGGCCGGCCAGCAGGAGGCCGGGGAACAACGCGGCCGCATAGAGCTTGGGCACCGATACGCCCGCCGTCGCGCCATAGAGAATGAGCATGACGCTGGGCGGAATGAGAATGCCCAGGCACCCGCCCGCGCAGACGACGCCCGCGGACAATTTACTGTCATAGCCCGCGCGCAACATGGCGGGATAGGCGAGCAGGCCCATCAAGGTCACCACCGCGCCCACGATGCCCGTGGCGGTGGCGAAGATCGCGCAGGTGGCGAGCGTGGCGACGGCCAGCGCGCCGGGAACCCAGTTCAGCGAGAGCTGCAGCGCGTTGAACAGGCGATCGAGAATGTTCGCGCGCTCGATGATATATCCCATGAAGACGAACAACGGGATCGACACCAGCACGTCGTTAGTCATCACCGAATAGGTGCGCTGCACGACGAGCTGGAACACGGTGTCGCCCATGGCCAGATAGCCGAAGCCCACGCCCAGCGCCATCAACGTGAAGGCGATGGGGAAGCCGAACATGATGAAGACGATGAACAGCGCGAGCATCAGCACGCCGAGTTCGGGATTGGTGAGTGCGAACATCACGCCGCTCCCTGTTCGCGCTGCTGCGCCTGTTCAAGGATCAGCTTCTCTGTTTCCTCAACGTCGGAGAGACGCTGCGGCCAGGCGCCTGTCTTGAGGCAGAGCACGCAGCGCGCCACTTCCACAATGCCTTGCAGGGCGAGCATGGCGCCCACGATGGGAATGAGCGTCTTGAAATGATAGAGCGGCGGCCCATTCGGCGAATTGGACGAATGTTCGTTGATCATCCACGAAAATTTCGCAAAGCCATAACCAGCCCAGGCCAGCGCCAGAATGCCGGGGAAGAAGAACAGCACGTAGAGGACGATGTCGAACGCCGCCTGCCGGCGCTCAGGCCAGTTGCGGTAGAGAAAGTCGCCGCGCACATGGCCGTTGCGCGCAAGCGCGTAGGGGCCGGCCAGCATGAACAGCACGCCATACAGCATATAGCTGACGTCAAACGCCCATTCGGTCGGCGTGCGCAGGAAATAGCGCACGAAGACCTCGTAGCTGATCGCCAGCGTCAGGATGAGGATCGACCAGCCGGCGAAATGGCCGACGCGCGTATGGAAATATTCTACCCCGAAGCGAAACTTCTCGAAACGCAGGGCGAGGAACAGGGCGAGCGCAAGCGCGGCGAGCGCTATGAGGATCGCCGTCGGCGTCAGGGGAGACATCATGAGCGCGGACCATCTTCAAAAAATGCGTAGGCCCCGCCCGTGCAGGGCGGGGCCGATGAGATTTGCGTGCGGTGCGATCACGCCTTGAAGAAGTGATCGTAGGCCGCGCCGCCGTCGATTTCGTTCACGCGCTCAAAAGCGACCGTGCGCTTGCACCATGCCTTTTGCGACTCGACGACTTTCTTGAAGAACGCGTCCTTCGACAGGTCGTCGATGACCTTGTTCCAGGCGGCGAGCTGCGCGTCGAGAATAGGCTTGGGCGTGGAGATCACGTTCACGCCGCGTGCGCGCAGGGCCTCGAGGTCCTTCGAATAACGGTCGAGCGCCTTCCACAACATGTCGGAGGAGGCGGACTCGGCCGAATATTTCAAGATGGCTTTCAGCTCCGCGGGCAGCGCGTCGAATTTTCCCTTGTTGAAGAGAATTTCGAAACTCTCCGCCGATTGGTGGAAGCTCTTGAGCATGTAGACCTTCGACACGTCCTGGAAGCCAAGGAGCGAGTCGGAGGAGGGGTTGTTGAACTCGGCGCCGTCGATCACGCCGCGCTCCAGCGCGGGCACGATCTCGCCGCCCGCCAGAATGGTGATGGCGGCGCCCATCTCCTTCATCAGGTCGGCCGCCAGTCCCACGGTGCGATATTTGAGGCCCTTGAAATCCTCCGGCTTCTCGATGGGCTTCTTGAACCAGCCGAGCGGCTGGCAGGGCATGGGGCCCGAGAGGAAGCCGACGACATTGAGCTTCAAGACCTGGCCGACGAGTTCGTTATAGAGATCGTAGCCGCCGCCGTAATTCATCCAGCCGAGGAAATTGTTGGCGTTCCAGCCGAAGGCCGGCGGCGTGCCGAACAGGGAGAAGGCCTTGTTCTTGCCGTACCAATAAGCGGCGACGCCATGGCCGCCGTCGAGAATGCCGGCGTTCACCGCATCCTGCATCTGGAAGGCCGGCACGACGGAGCCCGCCGCCAGCACTTCAAGGCGCAGGCGCCCGCCCGACATTTCGTTCACGCGCTTGGCGTAGTCCTGGGCGAATTCGTGGAAGATGTCCTTGGTCGGCCAGGTGGACTGGAATTTCCAGTTCACCGTCTGCGCACGCGACACGTTCGGCGCGGCGATCACGCCTGCGCCCGCCAGACCCGCGACCTTGATGAACTTGCGACGATCCGCGCTCGCGGCGTCTTTACCTTGCGTCATTCTGCTACCCTCCCGGTGCGACAGGCCTCGCCTCCCCGCGACGACCGTGGGGGGATGCTGGGGCGGGGCCATGCTGGTGGCAAGCCCGAAGGGCCCGCGTCAGGGGTCGTCACAGTCGTACGACGAAAGTCGCATCGAGGAGCCCGCAGGCGCTGTGCGGGGCTGAAGAAAGTGCTATACGGCCCGCCGGTTCAGGGATCGCCATGCCATCTTTCCGCACGACTCGCCGGGTGCGCCATTCCGCGGCGGACATGTTCGACCTCGTCGCCGACGTGGAGAAATATCCGCTGTTCCTGCCGCTGTGCACCGGGCTCAAGGTGCGCAGCCGCACGCAGGACGCCCAGGGACGCGACACGCTCACCGCCGATATGACGGTGGGCTACAAGGCCGTGCGCGAGACGTTCACGAGCCGCGTCACGCTCGACCGGCCCGCGCAGGAGATCCACGTCGTCTATATCGACGGGCCGTTCAGCCGGCTGGACAATCGCTGGAGCTTTCGCGATCTGGAGTCTTCGAACGGGCGCCCGGCCTGCGAAGTGGGCTTTTTCATCGATTACGAATTCCGCAACCGCATGCTCGGCATATTGATGGGCTCGATGTTCGAGACCGCCTTCCGCCGTTTCGCGGAGGCGTTCGAGGCGCGCGCCGATCTCGTCTTCGGGCGCAGGGCGCTCGCGGCGCCCTCCGCGCCGCCTGCGCCGTCCGCGCCCCCGTCTCCCTGATCCGCGCGCCGCGCTTGCCCTCACGGGGCGGGCGGCGCATATCGCGCGCATGTCTCTCGCCGCCCTCGTCATTCTGATCGGCTTCGGACCGGGGCAGGGCGCCGATCAGCCCCTGCGCGCGGAGGCCGGATCGTCGGCCGTCGGGCGGCTGTCGCCGGACATGAGCTATGACCAGACGGCCCGTTTCCTGGCGCGCCATCTCGGGCGTCATCTGCCCGGGGCCCCGCGCGTGGAGGCGCGGCAGTCGCCCGGCGGCGCAGGTCTGGCGGCAGCGAGCGCTCTGGCGCGCGCGCCTGCGGACGGCGGCGTGATCGCGCTTCTCTCTCCCAATGTCGCGCAGGCCTCCGCTCTGGGCCTCGCCGGGGCGCGGTTCGACGCGTCGCGATTCGTCTGGCTGGGCGGCGTCGCGGCGGAGCCCTGGGCCTGCGTGGCGCGGCCGGGCGCAAGCGCGCCTTTTTGGTTCGCGGCCGCGGGGGCGGGCGCGCGCGGCGCGTCGCAGGCGCGGGCCTTGATCGCGGCTGCGGGGATCGAAGGCCATGTCCTAGCCGGCTATGCGGGGCGGGGCGAACTCGCCCGCGCGCTGGAGAGCGGGGAGGCGAACGCGGCCTGCGGCTGGCCCCTGCGCGAATTGGAGGCCCGGCGCCCCGATTGGCTGAAGGGGGCGATGGACATTCCCGCGATTTTCGCCGGCCAAGCGCAGGGCCGCTGGGCGCAGGGTCTGGACGCGGAGTCCCGCGCGCTTCTGGACGCGCTGGCCGGCGAGAGCGATTACGCCTTCGCGCTGGCCGGCCCGGAAGGTCTGGCGCCCGCGCCGGCGTCGGCGCTCGCCGAGGCATTGTCGGCGCTGGCGGGGGATCGCGAAGCGGCGGAGGACGCGGCCCGCGCCGGCGTCGCGCTGGAGCCCGTGCCCTCCGCGCAGGTGAGCGAGCGGGTGCGCGCCCTGCATGCGCTGCCCGACGCCCAGAAGGCGCGCCTGCGCCAATGGATCGCCCCGCGCTGACAGTGCGCCGAACCCCGCCCGACCTGTGCGCCGAACCGCTTGCGCGCGCGCGCCGCGCCGGGCATTCTGGCGGAAAGCCGCGCGAGCCGGCCAGACAGGGAGGAAGTCATGCGGGTGAAGGCGATTGCGCGTCTGGCGGGCGCGCTCGTGATCGGTTCGGGAGCCGTCGCGGCCGTGATGGGGACGCGGGCCGCCGCGCAGGACTTCCCGTCGCGCCAGATCACCGCCTATGTGGGCTTTCCTGCGGGCAGCGGCGCCGATGTTCTGGCGCGCTATTTCAGCCGCAAATTGTCCGATCTCGCCGGCAAGCCGGTGATCGTGGAGAACAAGCCGGGCGCCACCAGCAATATCGCGCTCGGCCTGTTGCAGAAGGCCCGGCCCGACGGGCACACGATCATGTATTCGGCCAATTCGAACATGGCCGGCAGCCGCTTCCTGTTCAAGGACATGCCCTTCGACACGCAACGCGACTTCCTGCCCATCGCGCAGCTCACCCAGACCACGTTCCTGCTGGCGGTGGGGCCGAACTCGCCCCTGCGGTCGGTCGCCGAGCTGACGCAGGCGCTCAAGACCAACGAGCGGGCGAAATACGCCTACACCAACCAGACCTCGCAACTGGCGACGGAATTCTACGCCTCGCTCGTGGGCGTGCGGCCCACGCCCGTCTCCTACCGCACGTCGGCGGACGCCGTGGGCGATCTGGCGAGCGGCGCCATCGACTTCATGGTGGTGGACGGCACGTTCGGCACCGGGCAGGTGCGCGCGGGGCGCGTCCGCGCGCTCGCCGTGACGACCGCCGAGCGCCATCCCGCCCTCGCCGACGTGCCGACGATGAGGGAAGCCGGCGTCGCCGAATACGACGAATTCGCCTCCTGGTGGGCCGCCTGGGCGCCCGCCGGCACGCCCAAGCCCGTGATCGACAAGCTCGCGGGCTGGTTCGGCGAGATCGTGCGCATGGAGGAGACGCGCGCCTTCCTCGCCGGGGTCGCGGGAACCCCGCAAATCGGGGGGCCGGCCGAGACGGCGGCCCGGCTCGAACGCGAGATCGGCAAATGGGAGCGCGTGACCAGGGCCGCCGGCATCCAGCCGCAATAAGCGCGGGCCTGATCCGACAGGGGCTTTTTTGCGCATCCGGGGGCTGCGGCCTTGCAATCGGGGTCCGGCTCGACTAGAAGCGGCGCGTCAATCCACAGACGGAGAGTTCGGCGTTCCTGATCCAAGGGACGCTCCGGTGACGGGTTTCCCGTCCGCGCTCCGTCGAGGTCAAACCGGAGAACCAAGCTTATGGCGTTGCCTGATTTCACCATGCGTCAGCTCCTCGAAGCCGGCGCCCATTTCGGCCACCAGTCGCATCGCTGGAACCCGAAAATGGCCCCCTATATCTTCGGGGCCCGCAACAACATCCACATCATCGACCTCGCCCAGACCGTGCCGCTGCTGCACCAGGCGCTGAAGGTCGTTTCCGACACGGTGGCCAAGGGCGGCCGCGTCCTGCTGGTGGGCACCAAGCGCCAGGCCGCGGACCAGATCGCCGACGCCGCGAAGCGTTCGGCCCAATATTACGTCAACGCCCGCTGGCTCGGCGGCATGCTGACGAACTGGAAGACCATCTCGGGTTCGATCCAGCGTCTGCGCAAGGTCGAAGACGCGCTGGACGCCGGCGCCGTCGGCCTCACCAAGAAAGAGCGCCTGATGCTCTCGCGCGAGCGCGAGAAGCTGGAGCGCGCGCTTGGCGGCATCAAGGACATGGGCGGCGTGCCCGACCTCATCTTCGTGATCGACACGAACAAGGAGCAGCTCGCGATCAAGGAAGCCAATCGCCTTGGCATTCCCGTCGCCGCCATCCTCGATTCCAATTGCGATCCCGACGGCATCACCTATCCCGTCCCCGGCAATGACGACGCCGGCCGCGCGATCCAGCTCTATTGCGACCTGATCGCCCGCGCCGCCATCGACGGCATTTCCCGCGGCCAGGGCATGTCGGGCGTGGACATCGGCGCCGAAGAGGCTCCGGTCGAGGAAGAGCTGCCGCGCGAGCCCGTCAACGGCGCCTCGACGGACGTGTTCGAACTGCTCGCCGCCCCGCGCGGCGCGCCCGACGATCTCGCCAAACTGCCGGGCGTGGGCCCGCAGATCGTCAAGAAGCTCAACGACGCCGGCGTCTTCCATTACTGGCAGGTCGCCGCGATGACCGCCGACGACGTGACGAAGGTCGACGCCGACCTCAAGCTCGCCGGCCGCATCGCCCGCGACAATTGGGTTGAACAGGCTCGCGCCCTGCTCGCCGGCTGATCCGGCCTTCGGTTGAATTCGTCGACGC
>CAIXDD010000144.1 GCA_903918155.1 uncultured Hyphomicrobiales bacterium | reverse complement strand
ACGCGCGGCCTCCATGACGGGCGAACTCGCGCTCGACGCGCAGGGCCGCTTCATCGGCCTGCGCATCGAATGGATCGTGGATTGCGGCGCCTATCTCTCCGGGCCCGGCCCCTTCATCAATACGATGGCGCCCAGCGTTCATGCGGCGAGCGTCTATGCGATTCCCAATCTCGTCGGCCTGCATCGGCTGGCGCTCACCAATTCCACGCCCACCACCGCCTATCGCGGCGCGGCGCGCCCCAATGTGAGCTATCTCATCGAACGGCTCGTCGAGGAGGCCGCGCGCGAAACCGGGCGCGACCGCATCGCCTTGCGGCGCATGAATCTCATCCCGAAAAAGGCGTTTCCCTACAAGACGCCCACGGGCTCGGTCTATGACAGCGGCGACCCGCCGGGCCTGCTCGCCGCCGTGCTGAAAGAGGCGGACTGGAAGGGCCTCGAGCGCCGGCGCAAGGCGGCCGCTCGCCGCGGCAAGCTGTTCGGCGCGGCCTGTTCGGTCTTCATCGAGCCTTCGGGCGGCGGCGCGGCCCCGCGCGAGGAGGTCGCCATTCGCTTCGCCGACGGCGAGGCTTTTCTCTACACGGTGTCGGGTCCCTCGGGGCAGGGGCATGAAACGGTGTTTCCCGAAATCGT
This sequence comes from uncultured Hyphomicrobiales bacterium, assembly GCA_903918155.1. Lineage (GTDB taxonomy): Bacteria > Pseudomonadota > Alphaproteobacteria > Rhizobiales > Beijerinckiaceae > Terripilifer. The sequence goes on along the minus strand of CAIXDD010000144.1, from coordinate 3,841 downwards.
CGGCCGCATTCTCGGCGTCGATCCGCAAAAGATCACCCTGCGCGCCAGCGATCCCGACGGCCCCGATCTGGTCGGCCTCGGCACGATCGGCTCGCGCTCCATGATGACCCATGGCGGCGCCCTGCATAACGCCGCCCACGAAGTCGTGCGCAAGGGTCGCGCGCTCGCCGCGCGCCGGTTCGAGGCGGCGGAAGACGATGTGGACTTCGCCGCCGGCGTCTATCGCGTGCGCGGCACGGACCTGTCGGTGGGGCTGATGGAGCTGGCCGGCGCGCATGTCGCCGATGGCGTGAGCGCGCTCGATGCGCTCGAATCGCATCCCATGACGTCGAATTATCCCACCGGCGCCCATGTCGCGGAGGTGGAGATCGATCCCGCCACGGGCGTCGTGGAGATCGTCAATTACGTCGCGGTCGACGATGCGGGCGTCGTCCTCAATCATACGCTCGCCGAAGGGCAGGTGCATGGCGGGATCATGCAGGGGCTCGGCCAGGTGCTCGGCGAACTCGCCGTCTATGACCAGACGAGCGGCCAGATGATCACCGGCTCCTTCATGGATTATTTCATGCCGCGCGCCGATTGCCTGCCGCCGCTCACGGTGCTCGACCGCCCCATTCCCTCGCCCAACAATCCGCTGGGCGTGAAGGGCGTGGGGGAGGCCGGCACGACGGGGGCGGTGCCTTGCGTGACCAACGCCGTCATCGACGCGCTGCGTCCCCTCGGGCTGCATCACATCGACCTGCCGGCGACGCCCCATCGCCTATGGCGGGCGATGCAGGCCGCCAAAGGCTGATCACGCGAAGCGCCGCCGCCGCGGCCTCAGCCCAGACAGGCTTTCGCGAGGCTCTGGAAGGCGCGCGCGCGATGGGAGAGCGCCTGCGAACCATCGGCGGGAATGCCGTGTTTCTCCTGCGCGCTCATCTCGCCGAACGTGCGCGCGTGGCCGTCGGGCTGGAAGAAGGGATCGTAGCCGAATCCCAGATCGCCGCGCGGCGGCCAGACGATGGCGCCGAACACCTTGCCTTCGAACGTCTCCAGATGTCCGTCTGGCCAGGCGATGGCGAGGGCGGAGACGAAATGCGCGCGCCGCTGCGCGCCCGAAATCGCTCCTTTCGCGTGCATCAGCTCGTGCACATTCGCCATGGCGGCGGGAAAATCGCCGGCTTCGCGCGCCCAGCGCGCCGAATAGAGTCCCGGATCGCCGCCCAGCGCATCGACGCATAATCCTGAATCGTCGGCGAAGGCGGGCAGGCGCGCGGCCTGCGCGGCGGCTTCCGCCTTGATCTGCGCATTGGCGATGAACGTGTCGCCCGTTTCGTCGGGTTCGCCCAGCCCAAGCTCCCCCGCCGACACCGCCTCTATCCCATAGGGCGCGAGCAATTCGCGCATCTCGCGCAGCTTGCCGGCATTATGCGTGGCGATGACGACGCGTCCGGTGAGTTTGCGATGCGGCTGCGACATGTCATGCTCCTGCGGGGGGCGATTGGGGAACCTGCGGCGTTATACGCAGGAACCATGGGGAGAAGCCATGACCGACAGCCCTCACGCCGCCGAAAGCCCTCACGCCTCCCAGAGCCAGCAAGTCTCCCATAGCGAAAGCCCCTTGCGCCTTCTGGAGCCTGCGCGCCTCGTGCCGCTGCTGGAGATCCACCATGTCGAGGACGCGGCGCCGCTCGCCCGCGCCTTCGTCGCCGCGGGCTTGCGCACGCTGGAGATCGCCCTGCGCACCAAGGGCGCGCCGAACGCCATTCGCGCCATTCGCGCGCAAGTGCCCGAGGCCCTGCCCGGCGCAGGCAATGTGATGACGCCGCTCGACCTGCATCTGGCGCGCGAATGCGGCGCCTTGTTCGCGCTGTCGCCGGGGGGAACCGACGCCCTGCTCGACGAAGCGGCGGCGATGGCGGATTTTCCCTTCGTGCCGGGAATCGCCACCGCCTCGGAATTGATGAAGACGATCACGAAAGGCTTTCACGTCGTGAAATTCTTTCCCGGCGCCGCGATGGGCGGCCCCGCAACGCTGCGGGCGATGGCCGCGCCGTTTCCCCACGCGCGCTTCATGCCCACCGGCGGGGTGAGCGAGGAGGATCTCGACGATTGGCTGGCGCAGCCCAATGTCGTGGCGGTCGGCGGCGCCTGGCTCGCCCCGCGCGAGGACATCGCCCGGCGCGACTGGGACGCGATCGCGCGTCGGGCGGAAAGCGCGGTGGCGCGCCACCAGGCGATCCGCGCCTGACGCCGCGCCTGACGCCGCGCAAGGCTCAGCCCAAAGGTCAGCCCACCGCGGCTTTCTGCAGGGCGATCAATTCGCCGATTCCCTTGCGGGCGAGCCCGAGCAATTGGCCGAGCTGCTCTTCGGTGAAGGTCGCGCCTTCGGCGGTGGCCTGCACCTCCACCAGATGGCCGGCGCCGGTCAGGACGAAATTGGCGTCGGTATGGGCCGCCGAATCCTCCACATAGTCGAGGTCGAGCACCGGCAGGCCCTGATGGATGCCGCAGGAGACGGCGGCCACATGGTCGCGCAGGGGCAGGTCGCGGATCATCGAACGGCCGTGCATCCACTTGAGGCATTCGTGCAGCGCGACCCAACCTCCGGTGATCGCGGCTGTGCGGGTGCCTCCGTCGGCCTGCAGCACGTCGCAATCCACGACGATCTGCCGCTCGCCCAGCGCCTGCAGGTCCACGACCGCGCGCAGCGAGCGGCCGATGAGGCGCTGGATCTCCTGCGTGCGGCCCGAGGGCTTGCCGGAGGTGACTTCGCGGCGCGTGCGGGTCTGGGTCGCGCGCGGGAGCATGGAATATTCGGCGGTCACCCAGCCGCGGCCCTGTCCGCGCAGCCATTGCGGGGGCTTGTCCTCGAGCGAGGCCGTGCAGAGCACATGGGTCTCGCCGAAACGCACGAGGCAGGAGCCCTCGGCGTAGCGCGCCACATTGCGCTCGAGCGTGACGGGGCGCATTTCGTCGGCGGCGCGTTTGGATGGGCGCATGCTCGGGCCTCCCTGAAGCTGATCGAGGGGTGGTAATGGCAAACGCCGCCCGCCACAAGCGGCGGCGCGCGCTGTTTTCGCGCTCCCTGCGGGCTTTCGTCTTGTCGAGGCCGCGCCGCGCTGCTAGAGAAACACGTCCGCGGGCGACCGCGGGCGCACACCTGCTCGCCCAACCGGCCCGCGCCGGCCCGCCTTCAAGGGAGACATCCCGGGCGGTGAGTCCAGTCGCAAGACGGACGCCGGGGAAAGCGAGCGCATGACAACACCAGCCCCGCCGGCGCATTGGCCGCGGCCGCACGAAGCGGCGCAGGCCCTCCAGGAGACCCAATGGCAAACACCCAATCCGGATCCGCGCCCACGCGCGAGGATTTCGCGGCGATGCTCGACGCGACGTTCAATGAAAACGAAGCGATGGAAGGCGCCGTCGTCAAAGGCATCGTCGTCGCCATCGAAAAGGACGTCGCCGTCATCGACGTCGGCCTGAAGACCGAAGGCCGCGTCGCCCTCAAGGAATTCACCGGCCCTGGCCGCGAGCAGACGCTGAACATCGGCGACGAGGTCGAGGTCTATCTCGAGCGCATCGAAAACGCGCTCGGCGAAGCCGTCATCTCGCGCGACAAGGCCCGCCGCGAAGAGAGCTGGGTCAAGCTCGAAAAGGCGTTCGAGGCCAAGGAAAAGGTCGAAGGCGTCATCTTCAACCAGGTCAAGGGCGGCTTCACCGTCGATCTCGACGGCGCCGTGGCCTTCCTGCCGCGTTCGCAGGTGGACATTCGTCCCATCCGCGACGTCACGCCGCTCATGAACGTGCCGCAGCCGTTCGAAATCCTGAAGATGGACCGCCGCCGCGGCAATATCGT
>CAIXDD010000143.1 GCA_903918155.1 uncultured Hyphomicrobiales bacterium | reverse complement strand
GGCCGCCAGGAAGCGCTCGGCCTCCAGCGCCGCCATGCAGCCCAGCCCCGCCGCCGTCACCGCCTGCCTGTAGACGTCGTCGGCCACGTCGCCGGCGGCGAACACGCCGGGAATGTTCGTGGCCGTCGAATTCGGCGCGGTCTTGATATAGCCGTTGGGGCGCACCTCGACCTGTCCCTTGAACAGATCGGAGGCGGGCGCATGGCCGATGGCGACGAACACGCCGTCCGTTTTCATCGTCTGCGTCTGGCCGGTCTGCACGTTCTTCAGCCGCACGCTCGTGACGCCGGGCGGCGACGACTCGCCGAGAATCTCCTCGACCGCGTGATTCCACAAAACGGCGACCTTGGGATGTTTGAACAGGCGCTCCTGCAGGATGCGTTCGGCGCGGAAGGAGTCGCGGCGATGCACCACGGTCACTTTCGAGGCGAGATTGGCGAGATAGAGCGCTTCCTCGACCGCCGAATTGCCCCCGCCCACGACGACGACCTCCTTGCCGCGATAGAAAAAGCCGTCGCAGGTCGCGCAGGCGGAGACGCCATAGCCCTTGAACGTCTCCTCGCTGGGCAGGCCCAGCCATTTCGCCTTCGCGCCCGTGGCGATGACGAGCGCGTCGCATGTCCAGGTCGCGCCGCTGTCGCAGGTGAGCGTGAAGGGCCGTTGCGACAGGTCCACCGCCGTCACATGGTCGGAGACCATTTTCGCGCCCACATGCTCGGCCTGCTTGCGCATTTGCTCCATCAGCCACGGCCCCTGAATGGGATCGGCGAAGCCGGGATAATTCTCCACGTCGGTCGTGATCATCAGCTGGCCGCCGGGCTCGAAACCGGAGATCATCAGGGGCTCAAGCATGGCGCGCGCCGCATAAATGGCCGTCGTATAGCCTGCGGGGCCGGAACCGATGATGATGAGCTTGGCGTGAGTCTGCGCGGTCATGGCGTCTGGGCGTCTCTTGCTGGCGTGGCTCAGGCGGCGCGCAGGCGCGTTCGCCGCTGAAGGATGCCGCCATGGTATGGACGCAGGGCTCGCGCCGCAAGCGAGCCGGGCCCTGCAACCTGTGCAAAGCTCGCAGGAGTCCGCGCCGCTTGCGCCGGGTTCAGCCGCGCGCCGCGCCCCTCGCGGCTTTCGCGAGAAAGCGCCGCGCCGTTTCGCGCGCGATCTCCTCCGTGGGGTCGGCGGGCGCATAATCCCAGCGCTCGAACGCGCCGCCGTAGCGACGCACGGCGCCGGCCGCGACCATGCCGTCGAGGAATCGCGTGATCTTGGCCGATCCCCCCGCGGGCTCGTAGACATGCACCGGCGCGCCCGTGGCCGCCGCCTCGCCCACCATGTTCACGCTGTCGGCGGTCACGAGGATCGCCTGCGCAGCGGCGAGCATGGAGACATAGGGATTGTCGCCCGCCCCGTCCCAGACGAAGCGGCGCGCGGGCGGCAGGTCGGCGAGGGCGGCCTCCAGCTCCGTGGATCACACCGCGCAGAGGTGATACATCGCCAAAATCCCTACCGGTGGCCACCGTCACATACTCCACCCCCGGCGCATGCCAACCCCAGCGATTGTTGGTGGGGTCAAAGTCGACCCAGCGTTCGCCTTCCGGCAAATCCGGGACGTAAATGCTGACCCAGGCGTGGGAAGCGTCG
>CAIXDD010000142.1 GCA_903918155.1 uncultured Hyphomicrobiales bacterium | reverse complement strand
TTGTTCTCAGCGGTATGGCTCTGAATGATATCACGTTAGAAATTGAAAAGGGCAGCGTGGTCTGCCTCGTCGGCGCATCCGGCTCTGGCAAGAGCGTCTTGCTGAAGACGCTCGCGGGCGCCATCGCGCCGAGCCAGGGGCGCATCGAGCTCGCGGGCACGGTCAACAGCCTGCTCGGCCTCAGCGAGGAGATTGACGTTCGCCTGACGGCGCTGGAGAACATCGAGAATTTTCGCCGCCTCAAACGGCTGCCCCTAGAGGGCTGGGATCGCCGCGTGCGCGAAATTATTGCCTTCGCCGAACTCGAGCGGTTCGAGAATATGCCGGTGCGCAGCTACTCGACCGGCATGGGCATGCGTCTCAGCATCTCCTTGGCGCTCAACGCTAGCGCCGATATTATTCTGATCGACGACGTGCTCGGCGTGGGCGATATCGCATTTCAGCAAAAATGCGTTCAGCGGCTGAGCGAATTGCGCGCAGAAGGCCATACGCTTGTTCTCGTTTTGAGCGACGATGCGCTCGTTCGTCAAATTGCTACGCGTGTCATTACGCTCAGCAGCGGCCGCATCACCGCGGATGGCTCGCCGATGCAATTGCTCGCAGCGCCGACCGACGACTCGCCATCGGAGGTGACATGGCATCTGTCATCCTATTTTCCGGAAAACGACGTCATCGCCTTCCGTTCCGCTGACGTTGCCGCGATCGATGTAGATGGCAGACCGTATCTGCGCGTGATGATGCGCTTTGTGACTAAGGTCGCAGACCTGAATTGCCGGCCGCTTGTCATCCTGACGATTGGCAGAGTGGTGTTTTTGCGCAGCGTCTTCGCGCAAGAGCGGATCGTCGAGATGCCGGGTGAGTTGACGTATACCTTGGATCTGCCGACGGACATCCTGGGCGCCGGCACGTACAATTTGACCCCGAGCATTGTCTGTATTTGGGACAAGCGTGTTTTCTCCATGAAAGCGTATAATCTGGTGTCGATCGAGGTCAAGCGCACGGTCGCCATGGTAGACGGCGATCTGTCGGCGCCGCTCAGCGCCCTGGCTCTGCCGTGGGATATCGAAACTCTGGAAAGCGGCGCCCGGATATGAACGGCGGCGACGTTAAGATTTCGGTGCGCGGGCTGACGAAGCGCTTCCCCATGCAGCGGCGCAACAAGGTGAAGGGCCTATCGACGGAAGGCGTCGCCGCATTGGGCTATCTCATGCGGCAGACCTTGTGGCCGAGCAAAGAGATGCGCGACGAGGATTCGTCCGCATCCTTCGTCGCCCTCGACGACGTCAGCTTCGACGTCCGAGCGGGAGAGGTGCTCGGCATTATCGGGCGTAACGGCGCGGGTAAGTCGACCTTGCTCAGAATCCTCGCGCGCGTGCTCGATCCGAGCGCTGGCAGCGTCACGATTCGCGGGCGCGTTGTCTCTTTACTCGAGCTCGGCACCGGCTTCGCGCCGGAAATGACGGTGCGGGAAAATGTCCAGATCCATGGACGACTGGCGGGGTTCTCGGCCAGAAAAATACAAGAATCCGAAAGCGCGGTTATCGAATTCGCCGGGTTGGGCGATTTTAGGGACGTGCCTTTACGTTCCTGCCCGAGCGGTAGCGCCGTGCAACTGGCGTTCTCGGCCATGGTCAATCTCGAGGCGCAGATCATTCTGGCCGACG
>CAIXDD010000141.1 GCA_903918155.1 uncultured Hyphomicrobiales bacterium | reverse complement strand
GTCGTGCGCCGCGGCGGCCTCGTCCGTCCGGGGGATGGTATCGGCATCACATGGCCGCGCCCGCCCCATGTGGCGCTCGAAAAGGTCTAGGCCTGGCGTCTTCGCCTTGACCGCGAATTTCCTGCGGCGACGCTAAGGACGGGGCCGGGCCGACCGTCTTCATGGCCGCAAGGGGAATGGCGATGAAAACATGGTTCACCCAGTTCGGCTTCGATGGGCTTGAGCGGGCGACGCTTGACAGCATTTTCGAGGATCTCGTCTGCGAGGCGAGCGAGGAGGAATTGCTGTCGATCCTCTTTGGCGTGCTCCAGAGCTTTCTCGACACCGCATGGGGCGCCGCCGCCGCCGGCGACGACATCGGCCGCACCCATGCGGTCCATGGCGCGCTGGACGTCATCGCCTTTTTGCGCGAACGCCTGCACAAGGATTCGCCGCGGCCGGCCAATGGCGTGATGCGCCGGTTCTACAACGCCGTGCATCGCCAGATCATCGATTCCTGCCGCGACGAATCCGCGGAAGGCCTTCGCGGCGTGCGCCTGTCGATCGCCAAGGTCGTCGAGCCGCCCTATTCGCGCTCTTTCTTCCGCAATTGCGCGCAGGAGACGCGCATGGTCCGCGCGGAGCTGGTTCGCTTTCTGTGTTCGCCGGGCATGCGCAGAGCCATCGCGCCGGCGCACCGGCCGCATTCCTCCATGGGATGAGCGGCGTCGGCTCGTTCCTGAACGCGCGATGAACGATCGCGCCACATTGCGTTCAGCCACGGCGCGCTAACGTGTCTCCATGGATCGGATCCCGCAGGGGCGGGGCCGGATGGGAGAACGATATGAGCACGCTTCGCAAGACATTGACCGGCGCCGTCGCCGCGCTTGCTTTCGCAGGTCCTCTCGCGCTCGTCTCGACGGAGGCGTCCGCCAATTCGCGCTGGCGCCAGAACCATTATCGCCATGGCGGAAACTGGGCGGGACCGGTCGCCGCCGGCATTATCGGCGGCATCGCGCTCGGCGCGCTTGCGGCTTCGGCCTCTCGGCGCTCCCATGCCGATTATGCGACCTCTTATTATCCTGCGGGCGGCTATTATCCCGCCTCGGGATATTATGCGGCGGACGGCTATGGCGCCGCGACCTGCGTGAAGGAGCGCCGCGCCGCCTATGACGAGTGGGGTCGGTTCGTCGGCTATCAGAAGGTCCGCGTCTGCTATTGACGCGCTCAGATCCGCGCAAAAGAAAACGCCCTCCGAAAGGAGGGCGTTTCAGCTTGCGTCGCAAGTCGTTCGAAGCAAGTCGTTCAGCGATCGGGCGGCACATAGGCCATGAGAGCCGCCGGCATGATCGGCTGGGCGCCGCGAATGAGCGGAGGCAATTCCGCACCGCGCTGGCGCTCGCCCGGCTTGCCCGCCGCAGGGGGTCCGGGCTGCGTCGCGGGCGCCGCAGGAGCGGGCGGCGCGGCGGGCGGGGCGTCGGCGAGCCCGAGCCAGCGCTTGTAGAAGGGGGCTTGCGCAGCCGCGGGCTGCGGGGCGGACGGCGCATAGGCGCTGGCGCTCGCAGGCGCCTCGCGCGGCTGCACGGTGGTGCGCGCGGCTTCGACGGGGCGGGCTTTATCGGCGGGCGCATCGGCGCGCGCCGCAGCGGCCTGAACGGCGGCGGGGAGAGGACGACCCTTGTCGTCCAGCACGATCTCGGTCGCGCCGCGCTCCAGCGCGTCCGGCCGGCTCACCATGGTCACATGCGCGAAGCTCGCATGCTGTCCGCCGTCCGCATATTGCAATTTCACCGGACGCACGCCGCTGGCGATGAGTTCGGCGACTTTGGACTCGTCGGCCTGGCGCTTCTGCGCCACCAGCTTGGTCAGCGCTTCGTCCTGCTGCAGGGCGGGGCAGGCGGCGTTGGCGTCCATGCGCGCGCCGTCGGCGGGCGAGGCGTTGAAGACATGGCGCCGGCCGCAGAAAGCCACCTGCGGCTCGCGCTTGGTGACTTCGAAATGGTCGTAGCCTTCCTTGATCTCGCGCCAATAGCTCATGTTCGGATCGAGACGATGCTTGGCGAGATTCTCCGCCGTCATGCGGAAAGGCATCGTCTGCATCTGGATGGCGCGCTGGCCGCCGGCGAAGGATTCGCGCGCGATGGCGTAGATCTCGCCCATCTGCTCGTCGGTCATCGAGAAACAGCCGGCGGAGGCGCAGGCGCCATGCACCATGATCGCGCCGCCCGTATAGCCCTTGGCGCGGTCAAGCGCATTGGGATAGCCGACGTTGAAGGCGAGATAATATTGCGAGTTCGGGTTCATCTGGCCCGGCGTCACGGCGTAGAAGCCCTCGGGCACCTGTCGGTCGCCCTCGCGCTTTTTCGGCCCCAGCTGGCCCGACCAGCGGCACATCGGATAGGTCTTCAGATGCGTATAGGAGCCGTCCGCGCGCATCTTCCAGATTTCGAGCTCCGCTTCCTTCTTATAGGCGCGGATGAGAATGGGCGCGCTTTTCGTCGAGCCCTTCTGCTCCATCAAGGCGAGGGTGCCGGAGGGGATCGGTTGCAGCGATTTGGCGTTGTTGAGGGAGACGTCCTGACAGGCGGCGAGCGCGAGCCCAGCGGTCGCGGCGAGCAGGGCGAGGCGAAGGCCGCGCAGCGGTCCGCGAGCCCGGGCCGGGCGCGCCGAAGGGGACGAGAGAAACTCGAACGCATTGGAACGTCGCATGTAACCGCCTGGTTCTCGACTGGGTTTTCGCCCGCCGGTCGTGCGTCCGCCTAAGGTCTGGACGCAGTCTCGCACGGGCGCGAAGCTGCGTTCAACCCTTCGCCAAGGAAAATGAACGCCCGCTTAATATGGCGCAAGTAAGTTTGGCGGAAGCTGCGCCGGATCAAGCCGGGCGCCGGTCTTCGTCAGACCTTGCGGCCCATGGCCAGGAATTTGCGGGCGCGCGCGTCGCGGATCTGTTCGGGCGGCAGGCCGTCGAAGCCGGCGATGGCGGCGGCGATGGCCTTTCCGGCCGCGTCGATGGCCTCCTCGCGCGCGCGATGGGCGCCGCCCACGGGCTCGGGCACGATTTCATCGATGATCCCGAACCGGAAGAGATCCTGCGCGGTGATCTTCATGGCGACCGCGGCGTCCTCGCGCCGCTTGCTGTCGCGCCACAGGATAGAGGCGGACGCTTCGGGAGAGGCGACCGTGTAGATCGAATGCTCGAGCATGAGCACTTTATTGGCCGTGGCGATGGCCACCGCGCCGCCGGAGCCGCCCTCGCCGACGATCACGGCGACATTGGGCACGCCCAGCGCCAGACAGGCGTCGGTGGAGCGCGCGATGGCTTCAGCCTGACCGCGCTCTTCGGCGTCCACGCCGGGGAACGCGCCCGCCGTATCGACGAGCGACACGACGGGCAAGCCGAAGCGGTCGGCCAGCTCCATCACGCGCACGGCCTTGCGATAGCCCTCGGGGCGGGCCATGCCGAAATTGTGGCGCAGGCGCCCCTGCGTGTCGGAGCCTTTTTCCTGGCCCATGATGCAGACGGGCCGTCCGTCCAGCCGGCCGAAGCCCGCGATGATCGCCTCGTCCTCGCCGAATTTGCGGTCGCCCGCCACGGGGGTGAAATCCTTGACCAGCCGCTCGACGTAATCGCGGAAATGGGGCCGGTCCTGATGGCGCGCCACCAGCGTCTTCTGCCAGGGGGTCAGGGAGCCGTAGAGATCGGCCAGCGCCTTGGCCGCCTTGGCCTCGAGCTTCGACAATTCGTCGGCGATGGAGATGCCGCCGTCGCGCTCTCCGACCGCGCGCAGCTCCTCCACCTTGGCTTCAAGTTCCGCGACGGGTTTTTCGAAATCGAGATAGGAGCGCATCACGCGTGGGGCCTGAGCCGGGGCGCCCGGCGGAGGCGGGAAACTGGCCGCTTGCGCCGGTGAAGTCAAGGCGAGGACGGTCGCGGCGCGACAGGGCGACCGGCGCGCGGCCGCGGGCAGGCCCCGCGCGTCATTGCGCGGCGGGCCGCTCGCCCGCCCCGTAGCGCCTTTCGATGTAATCGGAGACGAGCGCCTTGAACTCGGCGGCGATCCCCGCGCCGCGCAGGGTCATCGCCTTGCGGCCGTCGATGAAGACGGGGGCGGCGGGGGTCTCCCCCGTGCCGGGCAGGGAAATGCCGATGTCGGCGTGTTTGGATTCGCCCGGCCCGTTCACGATGCAGCCCATCACGGCCACGTTCAGCGACTCGACGCCCGGATAGGCGCGCCGCCATTCCGGCATCGAGGTCGAGATCCAGGTCTGGATGTCGCGCGCCAGCTCCTGAAACACGGTCGAGGTCGTGCGCCCGCAGCCGGGGCAGGCGGCCACCAGCGGCACGAAGGTGCGGAAGCCCATGGTCTGCAGCAATTCCTGCGCGACCTTCACTTCCAGCGTGCGGTCGCCGCCGGGTTCCGGCGTCAGCGACACGCGGATCGTGTCGCCGATTCCCTCCTGCAGCAGGACGCCCATGGCGGCGGAGGAGGCGACGACGCCTTTCGATCCCATGCCCGCTTCCGTCAGGCCCAGATGCAGGGCGTAATCCCCGCGCGCATTCATCATGCGATACACGGCGATGAGGTCCTGCACCGCCGAGACTTTGGCGGAGAGCACGATGCGGTCTTTCGCAAGGCCGATCTCCTGCGCCTTTTCAGCCGACCAAAGGGCGGAGCGCACCAAAGCCTCCCGCGTGACGGCGCGCGCATCCAGCGGACGGGCGGAGGCGGAATTCTCGTCCATCAGGCTCGTGAGCAATTCCTGGTCGAGCGAGCCCCAATTCGCGCCGATTCGCACGGCCTTTCCATGGCGGATCGCAAGTTCCACGATGGCGGCGAATTGGCGGTCCTTCTTTTCCTTGAAGCCGACATTGCCCGGATTGATGCGGTATTTGTCGAGCGCTTCGGCGCAGGCGGGATGATCGGCGAGCAGCTTGTGGCCGATGTAGTGAAAGTCGCCCACCAGCGGCACGTTCACGCCCATGCGCAGCAGCCGCTCCTTGATGTGGGGCGTGGCGCGCGCGGCCTCGTCGCGGTCCACGGTGATGCGCACGATCTCCGAGCCCGCCCGCGCGAGGGCGGCCACCTGCCGCACGGTTCCCTCCATGTCGGCGGTGTCGGTGTTGGTCATGGATTGCACTGCCACGGGCGCGCCGCCGCCCACCGTCACGGCGCCTGCGCCCGCGCCGATCCTGACGCCGATCGTAGTCCTGCGCGGGGCGGGTCCGGCGTGAACGACGTCTGATTCGAGGAGGCGGGTCGCGGTCATGGCTTCATCTTCTCTTGTTCGTGTCCGTCCTGCGTCCGGCCCGCGCAGGTCGCGCAGGAACCGGACACTTCGATCACCGCCCCATTGCTGCGGAAGCCGGCGGCCGCCGCCGTCTGCGCCAGATTGCGGGCGAATTCGGGAGAGGCGCTTTCCTCCACCTTGCCGCAGGAATCGCAAATCAGGAAGACGACCGGCTCGGCCTGCGCATGGCGGCGCCCGCAGGCCACGAAGGCGTTGCGGGAGGCGAGCCGATGAACGAGGCCGTTTTCGAGCAGGTAATCGAGCGCGCGATAAACGGCGATGGGCGCGGGCCGACGGCCCGACGCGCCGGCGAGCCGGTCGAGCATGTCATAGGCGCCCAAAGGCCGGCCCGCCTCGCACAAAAGGTCGAGAATGGCGCGCCGGCCCGGCGTCAGATTCAGCCCGGTCACATGGGCCCCATGGCCTTCGCAATGCGCATGAGCATGGCCCTGATTTTGGGCGCGCCCATGGTCATGCGGCCCCGAACGGGCCGCGCCTGAGCCCGGTTTGGGTCCTGCGGCGCGCCTCTGGGCGGCCGGCGACGATTTTGGATCGGCGGTCATCGCCGCCAGTATAGGCTCCCGCGGCGGGCGAGGCTAATGCGACGAGAGGCGCGGTCGCTTTCGTCCCCCGCAGGTGTAGTCTGCCGCCAGCGGCCCTCGGGCCCTGCGCAAACCGTCAGTCACTGGAGCGGCCCATGAGCCTGAAGTCCCGCAAAGCCCTCGTCACCGGATCCACGAGCGGGATCGGCCTGGCGTGCGCGCGCGCGCTCGCCCGCGAGGGCGCCGACGTCTGCATCAACGGATTCGGTCCGGCCGAGGCCATCGAGGTCGAGCGCGCCGGCATCGAGGCGGAATTTGGCGTGCGCTGCCTCTATGACGGCGCCGACATGAGCAAGCCCGACGAGATCGCCCGCATGGTCGCGCGCGTGGAAGCGGAATTCGGCGCGCTCGACGTGCTCGTCAACAATGCGGGCATCCAGTTCGTCTCGCCCATCGAGGATTTCCCCGTCGACAAATGGGACGCGATTCTGGCGATCAATCTGTCGTCCGCCTTCCATACGATCCGGGCGGCGACGCCGGGCATGAAGGCGCGCAAATGGGGACGCATCGTCAACACGGCTTCGGCCCATTCGCTCGTCGCCTCGCCTTTCAAGGCGGCCTATGTCGCCGCCAAACATGGGGTCGTCGGCCTCACGAAGACCGTGGCGCTGGAGCTGGCGACGTCGGGCGTGACGGCGAATTGCGTTTCGCCCGGCTATGTCTGGACGCCGCTCGTGGAGAAACAGATTCCCGACACGATGAAGGCGCGCAACATGACGCGCGAAGAGGTGATCGAAAAGGTTCTGCTCACCGCCCAGCCCACCCGGCAATTCGTCACTGTGGATCAGGTCGCCGCCTGCGTGCTCTATCTCTGTTCGGACGCCGCCTCGCAGATCACCGGCGCGAATATTTCGATGGACGGCGGCTGGACGGCCGCCTGAGCCTCACGCGTCGCGCAGGGCGAAGACCGTCGTGCGTTTGCATTCGGCGTCCTCGATGTCGCGCGACGTGGGCGCGTCATATTCCGCCAGCGGCTCCATCGATCCGCGCGCGAGATAGGCGCGGCCGGGATCGCCCACCAGAACGCGCGCGCCCCGCCGCGCGAGACTGCGCAGCCAGTCCGTGACGCGACGCGCCATGTCGCGCTCGTAGCTCACGTCGCCCGCGAACACCACGTCCCAGCCTTCGTCCAGCCCCACGAGGTCTTGCGCGCGCACATGCAGCGCCACGGCGTTTTCGGCTCCGTTGAGGCGCGCCGCCGTCGCGGCGAAAAGATCGATGTCGCAGGCTTCCACGCGCGCCGCCCCCGCCTGCGCGGCCGCGATTCCGACAAGGCCCGAGCCTGCGGCGAAATCCAGCACATGCGCGCCGCGCGTCTCATCGGGATGGTCGAGCGCATAGCGCGCCAGCGCCTGTCCGCCCGCCCAGGGAAACGCCCAGAACGGCGGCGGAAGGCCGATCGTCGCCATTTCGTCTTCGGTCCGGCTCCACAGGACCGTCGCTTCGTCCGCCGTATGAATGCGGATGGAGGGGGCGAGCGGGACCGGGCGCAGGCGCGTGTGGGCGCGGATGAAAGCGGCGCGCTCGTCCTCGGTCATGGCCGGCGCCGCAGGCGCGCACGGTCGTTCTCGCGCGCCGCCGCGAGCCAGGCGAGCCCGTCCTGCGTGCGCGCGCGCGGATGATATTCGGCCGCGACGAAGCCCGACCAGCCTTTGGACGCGATGGTCGCGAGGACGTCGGGATAATCCACCTCGCCTTCGTCGGGCTCGCGACGCAAGGGCGCCGAGGCGATCTGGAAATGGCCGATGATCGGCCACAAATCCTCCATGCGCGCGAGCGGATCGCCCGTGATGAGCTGCATATGATAGACGTCGAACATCAGCCTGACGCGGTCGCTTCCCAGCTGGGCGATCAAGGCTTGCGCCTGTCGCGGATCGCACAGGAAATATCCGGGCCGGTCGCGCGTGTTGATGGGTTCGATCAGAAGGGTGAGCCCTGCGTCGCGCGCGGCCGGGATCGCCCGTTCCAGATTGGCCAGAAACGTATCCCCGGCGCGGCCGCGATCGGCCTCGGGCGGACAGCCCGCCATGCAATGCACGGTCTCCACGCCCGCAATCGCGCCCCAGGCGAGCGCGGCGTCGAGCGCGCGGGCGAAATCGTCCTCGCGCCCCGGCAGGGCCGCCAGCCCGAATTCGCCGGGCCGCCCGGGCGGCGTGTTGACGCCGTTCATCATGATCCCCGCGTCGTCAAGGCGCGCGCGAATGTCCTGCGGCGCATGATCGTAGGGAAAATGGCATTCCACCGCCTCGAAACCGGCGGCCGCCGCCGCAGCGATGCGCTCCGTGAAGGGCGCTTCAAGGAAGAGCATCGAGATATTGGCGGAAAAGCGCAGCGGGGCGTTCGTCATGCGGGGAGGGTCCAGAGGGAGCGCGAACGTAACGTCATGCGCCGAAAGGCGCAAACATCGGCCTTTGTTGCTTCGCGCCGCGCCCGGATGCTATGCCGCTGGGATTGACATCGCCCCACGCGCCGTCGCGTTGCGAGGGTTCGGGCGGGCCTGCGACGAGACCCATGTTCAAAAAACTTTACCAATGGACCCTTTCGCTCGCGCAGACGCCGAAGGCGACCTATGCGCTGGCGGTCGTTTCTTTCGCGGAAAGCTCCTTCTTTCCCATTCCCCCAGACGTCCTGCTCGCGCCCATGGCGCTGGCGAAGCCGCAAAAGGCGTGGTTCTACGCGGCGGTCTGCACCGTGTCCTCCGTTCTCGGCGGGATCGCGGGCTACGCCATCGGCTATTTGCTCTACGAGACCGTCGGCCTCTTCCTCATCACGCTGTATGGCTACGCCGACAAGGTCGAGGCGCTGCGCGCCTTTTACGGCGAATGGGGATGGGCCTTCATTCTCGTGAAGGGCCTCACGCCCATTCCCTACAAGCTCGTCACCATCGTGAGCGGCTTGCTCGAATATAATCTCGCTTTGTTCGTCGTGCTGTCGATCATCACGCGCGGCGCGCGTTTCTTTCTGCTGGCGGCTGCGCTCAACGCGTGGGGCGATTCCATCCGCGCGCTGCTCGACAAACATTTCGGCCTGTTCCTGGGGCTCATTCTCGCGTTCGTCGTCATCGGCTTCTGGGCCGCCGCGAAAATGTTCTAGGCCCTGAAAGCGGAGAAACATGTGTTGGGAGCAAGGGAGCATTTGACGCCGGCGCGCATCGCGCTCCTTGTTTCCGCGCTCGCTGCGGCGACGGTCGCGGGCGCGTGGGCGTTCCAGGCGTTCGGCTATGCGCCCTGCGACTTGTGCCTGCAGCAGCGTTGGGCCTATTACGCCGGCGCGCCGCTCGCCCTGCTCGTCGGGGGCGCCGCGACGACAGGCCGGCGGACGCTTGCCTTGACGGGTTTCGCTCTGGTGGCCGGGATTTTCGTCGCCAATGGCGTCTTCGGCGCGTGGCATGCGGGCGTGGAATGGCGCTTCTGGCCGGGCCCGTCGGGATGCACGGGCGCTTTTGCGCCGGCCGGAGACATGGGCGATTTCCTGCGGCAGATGGAGGCCGCGCGCCTCGTGCGCTGCGATGAAGTCGCGCTGCGCATTCTCGGCCTGTCGCTTGCGGGCTGGAACGCTTTGATCTCCACCGGCCTCGCGGCTTTGGCGGTCGTGGCTGCGTTGGGCCTGCGGCGCGCGCGCGCCTGAAACGCGCGGACCTCCCGGCCCGCGCCTTTCGTGTTGTTTTGCGAAGATCAGCGCACCATCACGCGGCCTGCGCGGCGGGCGCCGTCGCGAACGACGATTCGTTGCGCCTGCGGACGATAAGCCCCGCGATGGACCACGCGCCGCGGCTCCGCGTAGCGGACGCGCGCGACGCGCGGGCGCACCACCCGCGTCGTATAGACCACAGGGCGGGGCGCGTAGGTCACATAGGGTTCTTCGTAATAGACGGGCTCGGCGTAGCCATATCCATAGGGATAGCCGCCATAGGCTCCATAGCCGCCGTATCCGTAGCCAGCGTAGGGATCGGCGTAATAACCGCCGCCCCAGAGGGGCGCCGTCGCCAGCGCGGCCACGCCGCCGATCAGGGCGCCTGCGCCCCAACCCCAGCCTCCGCCCCAGCCGCCGCGATAATGGTGATGTTGCCCGCCCCAATGCTGGCCGCCCCAGTGCTGGCCGGAAGAGACGCGCGCGCCGGCGCGTTGGGCCTGCGCGCTCTGCATGGTCCCGGACGCAAGGATGAGCGCGGACGCTGCGGTGGCCATCAGGACAGTTCTTTTCATGGTCGCGTCTCCACATCGGAAAAGGTGCGACTCAAACACCTGGCGTCGCGAAGGGTTTCATTTCGCCGGCGCCCCCCAAGCGCGCGCCGCCGAACAGGCCGGGCTCGCGCAGCCGCAGCGCAAGGCAGAGCGTCAGCGTCTTGAGGTCTTCGATCTCGCCCTCGCTGACGCGCCGCCAGATTTCGGACAGCGGAATCTCGAGCGGCTCGATCGCTTCTCCCTCCGCGGGCAGGCCGCCGCCGGGCGCGATGCGATCCGCCGCTTCATAGGCGGCGAGAAACAGGTGGACGCGTTCGGTCGAATGACCGGGCGAGGCCCAGACGCTGGCCACGCGCTCGAGCGTTCGCAGTTTAAGCCCGGTCTCCTCCAGCGCCTCGCGCAGGATCGCGGCTTCCGGCGCTTCGTCCTTAAGGAGCCCGGCGGGCGCCTCGATCGCCGGATCGGCGCCGCCCTCCAGCAGGATCGCCGCGCGCGGCAGCCGCACGAACATCGCGACGCCGCGCTCGGCGTCATAGGGCAGGACCGCCGCGGCGGCCTTACGCCGAACGATTTCGCGACGGGTCTGCGCGCCGTCGGGCAAGGCGATGACGACATCCACGATTTCGCTGCGCCCATGAAAGAGCGTCGTCTGGCCAATGAGGCGCGCGCGTTTCATGCGGGATCTTCTCCGGGCGAAGCGAAAGCCCGGCGCGCCGCGCCGGGCCCAGTCCGCGCTTGTTCAGGCAAGGCGTTCAGGAGGTCACAAGCGGCAGACGCGCACGAGACGGCCGAAGCGATTGCGGCGCACGACGCAGCGACGCCGACGCATGCGCCGGGGCCCCCAGCCGCGATGGGGAAAGCCGCGATGCCAGGCGGCCTGCGCGTCGGGCGCCGGCAGGTCCGGATCCGTCGCGGCTTTATCTGTCGCGCCTTGGTCGATGGCGGCGAGCCGATCGAACAAGGGCGCAGCCTGCGCCGCAGGCGTCAGAAGGCTCGCGCCGGCTGCGGCGCCTGCGAGGCCCAACACGGAAGTCAGGAAGAGTCGTCGATCCATTTGGCTTCATCCATCTGTTGTCCCGCACGAGCCCGTAACGTGGCAGGGCGCCCATGGTTCCCGACTTTGGCGCGCGGCTTGCCTCGCGCGGCGCATGTGTGGGCGGCGGGTGGCGAAATGCGAATCGTGCACTTCATAGACAGCGGCGGATTGGGCGGCATCGAGCGGCATGTGGAGACATTATGCGTGACGCAACGCGCGGCGGGACATGAGGCGAGCGTTCTGCTCTACGCCGATCATCCCTCGCCATGGCCGAACCTGCTCGCGCGCGCCGGCGTGCCGGTGCGTTCGGCGGGCGGGCCGCGCGGATGTCTTGGGCGGCTGCGCGCAAGCGGGGCGCATGTCATGCATACGCATGGCTACAAGGCGGGGCTCATCGGCAGGCTCGCCTGCCGCGCGCTCGGAATTCCCGTCGTCAGCACATATCACGCGGGCGAGCGCGCGCCCTTTCCCGTTTCGCTTTACCAATCGCTCGACGAGGCGAGCGCGCGCCTTTGCCCGCGGATCGCGGTCAGCGCGCAGATCGCCGCGCGCCTGCCGGCGCCCGTGCGGATCATCAATAATTTCGTGCCTGCGGCGCAGGCGGATCTCACGCGGCCCTTGCCGGCCCGCATCGCTTTCGTCGGGCGCCTGAGCCATGAGAAAGGGCCGGACCTGTTCTGCGATCTCGCCGCGCGCTGCGCCCGGCCGGAGGAGGACTGGACGATCTATGGCGACGGCCCGTTGCGATCCGCGCTCGAACAGGGGCGGCGCGCCCCTGTGACGTTTCGCGGGCTGGTGACGGACATGCAGGCGCATTGGCCCGACATCGGTCTTCTCGTCATGACGTCGCGGGCGGAGGGATTGCCCTATGCGGCGCTCGAAGCGCTCGCCCATGGCGTGCCCGTTCTGGCGCATGGCGTCGGCGGCTTGCCCGATCTTCTCGCCGCCCGGCCCGACTGGCTGATGTCGGCCGAGGATCCCGCGCGATGGGCGGAGGCGCTCGACCGCTGGCGCCTGGCGCGGCGCGACGAACCGCGCGCGCTGCGCGCCGCCGCCGCGTCGCTGCTGGAAGGCGCCTATTCGCCGAACGCCTGCCTGCCGCAGATATTCGAGGTCTATCGCGCCGCCGGCGCGCCCTGCTGAAAGGCGAGGCGCGACAGCGCCAGCGCATCGGCGGCGGCCGCGCGCAGCAGGCGGCCCTCGCCCAACCGGCGGAAGGCCCGCATGCGCCAGGCGAGCGCCGCCCCCGGCGCGCCGCG
>CAIXDD010000140.1 GCA_903918155.1 uncultured Hyphomicrobiales bacterium | reverse complement strand
CTAGACCTTTTCGAGCGCCACATGGGGCGCGCGCGGCCATGTGATGCCGATCGCATCCCCCGGACGGACGAGGCCGCCGCGCCGCACGACGGCCATGACCCCCGCCTTGCGCAGCAGCCGGCCGTCGGGCGCGCGCGCGACCATTGCCGCCATCAGGCCCGGCGCGAAATCGTCGAGCTGGCGGCAGGGATTGCGCAGGCCGGTCAGCTCCACCACCGCCTCATCGCCCAGATGGAGCAAGGCGCCGCGCGGCAGGGCTGACAGGCGCACGCCCGCTGTGGTGACGTTTTCGCCGATGGCGCCGGGATGAAGCGAGAAACCTTGCGCCGCCAGCTCCGCGAAACATTCGGCGTGCAGCAGGTGAACCTGCCGCAGATTGGGCTGGTCCGGGTCCGCCGCGACGCGGGAGCGATGTTTCACGAGGGCGCCGCAATGGGCGTCGCCTTCGACGCCTTGCCCTTCGAGCAGGCGGATGACGGCCGCCGGGGATTTGGCGAAACCATGAACGGGGTTGCGATGGACGGCCACGACGCCGGGCGATTCGACCTCACGCTCCTCCGTCATATCCCCCTCCCGCGACGCGCCGCGCGCCGAGAAAGCCGACGCGGTCCGCGCGCGTCTCTACCGGGACTTTGGATAAGCGGTCAAGAAATCCTCGGCGATCAGGCGCGCGCCTTCCGCATTGTGATGCACGTCGCCCTTGATGAAGAATTTATCGATGGATTCGCTCTTTCCATATTTCTCGGCCATGGCGAAGAAAGTCGGGAAGGAATTGTAGAACCGCGCGCAGCGCGTCTGGCAGAAGTCCCGCCAGATCTGAACGTGCCGAGACTCCTCCTTGTCGTAGAGAATCTGTCCCGGCCAGGGATAGACGCCGATGGACAATGCGATGCCGTTCTTCGACAGTAAATCGTGCAGCTCGCCCATCAAATGCAGGCTGCGCTCGATGGCCCCGTTCACGCCCAGATCGCCGAACCCGCCCACGCCGTCATGATAGGTCCAGGCGGATCGTGGATAATCGCGACCGAAGAAATCGCCCTTTTCCTTTGGAGCCGCGAATTTCGGATCGATCAGGAGAGTGATCGTCGTGGTCGTCAGCGGGAAAAAGATATAGGCGATGTTGACGAATTTATTGCGGGCTGGAACCTGTTTCGTCGATGTGACGATTCCATCGACATATTTGTAATCCAGAGCTTCGTCCTGGATGTCGCTGACGTCGAGATAGACGACGAGTTCCTTGAACTTATATCCGGCGTTCAGATATTTGCGGACCTTGGCGAGATAAATGGACGGCGAATAGGAAGCGACGCCCATATTGGCCACGACGAGGTCCGGGCGGGCCTTGGCGATCCGGCCGACGAAGCTGTCTTCGTAAGTCAGGCCTACGCCTTCGGTGAAACTGTCGCCGATGAACACGATGTCGGCGCTGTCGCGGCGCACGCCCACGTCGTTGCAGGAAATCTTGAAGCCGCGCAAATCCGTGCAGACCCGATATCTCTCATGGCCCCACTGGCCTAACCCGTCGTAATTCGCGACCAATGTATGATCGTAGGTCAGATCCCCGGTGCGATAATCCCTTTCGAGAAATTCGGCCTGGGGGAAAATCGCCTTGACGAGACTCGCGCCGTTTAAGAAATCCACGCCCAACCATAGCATCCCTATGATCAGGCATATCGCGTTACGATCTGCGAAGATTCGCTTAATCCAGTTCATAGGCGTTCTTGTAATCAAGAGTGAGATTGGGATCCTGCGCGTCCTTGCGCAGCAGGCAATTGCCGACGGCCAGAAATTCGATCTCCGTGCCCATCAGGCAACGGAACGCATCCTCCGGCGTATGGACGATCGGTTCCCCGCGAACGTTGAAAGACGTATTGACGATCACCGGACAGCCGGTGAGCGCGTGGAATTTTGCAATGAGCCTGTGATATTTCGGATTCGAGTCCGCATGCACGGTCTGGATGCGAGCGGAATAATCGACATGGGTGATCGCCGGGATCTCCGAACGCGGGACGTTGAGCTTGTCGATCCCGAAAAGCTTCTCCTGCTCCTCGGTCATGGGGGTCTGCTTGTCCTTCGCGACATCGGCGACCAGCAGCATATAGGGGCTGTCGCAGTCGAGATCGAACCATTCGCTCACATGTTCGCGCAAGACGCTGGGCGCGAAGGGGCGGAAGGATTCGCGATATTTCACCTTGAGGTTCAGCTGTTTCTGCACCGATGGCGATCGCGG
>CAIXDD010000139.1 GCA_903918155.1 uncultured Hyphomicrobiales bacterium | reverse complement strand
CGCCGCGCTGGACGCTGACCTGCGCATCTCGGCGGGGCGCGCGAATTTCGGCCGCTTCGTCGTGAGCGATGCGGGCCTGCTGGTGAAGATCGACGGCGGCGCGCTGGAGGCGGTGCTCGCGGATTCGCAAGCCTATGGCGGCAAGCTGCGCGGACGCGTGACGATGCGCGGCGGCGACGGGCTGGACCTGCGCGTCGCGGCGACCTTCTCAGGCCTCGACGCAGGCGCGCTGTTGCGCGACGTCGCCGGCAAGGCGCGCCTCACGGGCTCCGCCAATGGCGACGTCTCGCTCGCCGCATCGGGCGCGACGCCGGCGGCCATGATGCTCACGCTCTCCGGCGCGGCGCGCGCCAGCGTGGGGCGCGGGGAAATCATGGGCCTCGACGTCGAGCAGGCGGTGCGCCGCGCGGAACGCCGCCCCCTCTCCATCGCAACCGACATGCGCTCGGGCCAGACGAAATTCACGGCCGCTGAATTCGACGCCGGGCTCACGCGCGGCGCCCTCACGCTCAACCGCGCGGAGATCACCGGCCACGGCATGGAGATGACGGTCGCAGGCGGCGCCTCCGCGCCTGAGCGCACCCTGAGCCTGGCGGTCTCCGCAAGCCCGCCGCGCGCGGGCGCGCAGAAGCGCGAGCCGGTGCTGTTTCTGGGGATCGAAGGGTCGTGGGACGATCCCAGCCTTTCGCTGGACGCCGACCGGCTGATCCGTCGCTCGCGCGCGGCGGCGCCGCTCCTGCCGCCGCGATCGGCGAGCGATCCCGCAAGCGCCGATCCCGCCGCGACGAAAGAGTGAGGCGCCTCAGCGCGCGCCGTGGCGCAGGATGCGCGCCAGGATCAGGGCCGCGCCCGCCAGAGCGGCCGCCGAGCACAGGATCAGCGTGGACACGGCGTTGATCTCCGGCGTCACGCCAAGCCGCATCTGCGAATAGATGCGCATGGGCAGCGTCGTCGCGCCCGGCCCCGAAGCGAAGGTCGCAAGCACCACGTCGTCGAGCGAAATCGTGAAGGCGAGCAAAAAGCCGGCGACGAGCGCAGGCGCGATGAGCGGCAGCGTGATCGTGCGAAAGGCCGTGAAAGGCCCTGCGCCCAGATCCATCGCCGCCTCGCGCAAGGACGCGTCGAACGTCTTCATGCGCGCGGCCACGACGAGCGCCACGAAACACATGCCAAGCGTCGCATGGGCGATGACGATGGTGAGGAAGCCGCGCTCCACGCCCAGCGCCACGAAGAGAAGCAGCAGCGCCAGCCCGATCATCGCCTCCGGCATCACCAGCGGCGCATAGACGAGCGCGGCGAGCGCGCTGCGCCCGCGCGATCCGCGGCGCGCCAGCGCAAGTCCCGCGAGCCCGCCGAGCAGGGTTGCGAGCGCGCCCGAGGCGAGCGCCACCTTCAGGCTCATGAAGGCGCTGTCGAGCAATTGGCGATTTTCAAGCAAGGCCGGATACCAGCGCAGCGAGAAGCCGCCCCACACGGTGACAAGCTTGGAGGCGTTGAAACTATAGACGACGATCAGCAGGATCGGCGCATAGATGAAGGCGAAGCCCAGCGCGAGCACGCACATGCCCGCAGGCCCCAGCCGCGCGGCGGAGGGCGCGCTCATGCGCTCTCCTCCTCGCGCATCTGCGCGCGTTCGAAGGCGATGAGCGGCGCGAGGATCGCCAGAAGAAGCAGCGCCGCCGCCGCCGACGCGGCCGGCCAATCGCGATTGGCGAAGAAATCGTTCCAGATGGCGCGCCCCAACATCCATGTCTCGGGCCCGCCCAGCAGATCGGGGATCACGACTTCGCCGCAGGCGGGAATGAACACGAGCAATGCGCCGGCGAAGACGCCCGGCAGCGACAGCGGGAAGGCGACGCTCCAGAAGGCGCGCAGACGCGACGCGCCCAGATCGCGCGCCGCCTCCACAAGCGTGCGGTCCTGACGGTCGAGCGCGTTATAGATCGGCAGAATCGCGAAAGGCAGATAGGCGTAGGCGACGCCGATCACCACGGCGCCCTCCGTCGCGAACAGGCGGAGCGGCGCATCGAGAAGGCCCGACGCCGCGAGCGCGCGATTGAGCAGGCCCTCGTCCTTCAAGATCATGATCCACGCATAGACGCGGATGAGAAAGCTCGTCCAGAAAGGCGCGACGGCGAGCAGGATCAGCGCCGGCCGCCAGCTGCGCGGCGCATGCGCCATGGCGAGCGCCAACGGATAAGCGATGAGAAGCGCCAGCGCCGTCGAAAGCCCGGCCACGCGCAGCGAGCCCAGCAGGGCGTGAAGATAAAGATCGTCCTGCAGGATAAGCGCATAGGAGTCTAGGCTCAGGCCGCGCAGGCTTTCGAGGAAAGCGGCGAAGCCCGCGGAAAGATCGAACCGCGGCTCATAGGGCGGCTGACCGAGCACGGAGACCGAGAAGGAGATCTTCAAAAGCACAAGCGCCGGCGCGACGAAGAACAGCGCGAGCCACGCCAGCGGCGCGCCGATCGCAAGCCGATGCGCAAGCCGACGCGCAAGCCGACGCGCAAGGGCGTCGCGCGCGCTCATGCGGGGGACGCCGCGGCGGGCAGGACGCTCGCCGCCTCCGCCGCGAAAGAGACGAAGACGCGCCGCCCGCGACCCGCGACCCCGCTTTCGTGCGGCGCCGCGCTCACGCGCAGCAAGCCGCCGTCCGCGATGCGCACGCGCCATTCGACCGCGCCGCCGAGATAGATCTCGTCGACGATGTCGCCCTCGATCACATTGTCCGCGACGGGCCGCGTCGCATGCAGGCGCAGAACCTGCGCGCGCACGCACACCAGAGCCGAGGCGCCGGGCGCAAGGCCCGTCTGCGCATCGATCCGCGCGGTCAGCGCGCCCGCCAGGGACTCCAGATGCGCGCGTCCCGCCTCGAGCGCGCGCAGCCGCGCCGGAATGAGATTGGCCGCGCCGATGAAATCGGCGACCCACGCCGACGACGGGCGCTCATAGACGTCGCGCGGCGCGCCCACTTGCGCGATGCGCCCCTCGCGCATGACGGCGATGCGCCCCGCCATGGCCATCGCCTCGCTCTGGTCATGGGTGACGACGAGGAAGGAGAGACCGAGGTCGCGCTGCACCTGCATCAATTCGAATTGGGTGTCCTCGCGCAGCTTGCGATCGAGCGCGGCGAGCGGCTCATCGAGCAGGAGCAGCCTGGGGCCGGCGGCGAGCGCGCGCGCCAGCGCGACGCGCGCCTTTTGCCCGCCCGACAGACGATCCGGCTTGCGCGCTTCGAACCCGTCCATCTGCACGAGGCGCAGCATATCGCGCACGCGCTGCGCGACGAGCCCGCTCGCGAGTCCTTGGCGGCGCAGCGGATAGGCGACATTCGCCGCCACGTCCATATGCGGAAACAAGGCGTAGGACTGAAACATCAGATTGACGGGTCGGCGATGCGGCGGCGCATGGGTGACGTCGACGCCGTCGAGAAACACCGCGCCCGAATCCGGCGTCTCGAAACCGGCGATGACGCGCATGAGCGTGGTCTTGCCGCAGCCCGAAGGCCCGAGCAGCGCGAAGAACTCGCCCGTCTCGATCTCAATCGACGCATTCTCGAGCGCGCGCGTCGCGCCGTATGATTTGCCGACGCCCTCCACGCGCAACAGCGTGCTCATGCGCGCCGCCTCCCCTGCCCTCAGCCGCGTCGGCGCTGGGCCGCCGTGAGCGTGTTCTTCATCAACATGGCGATGGTCATGGGACCGACGCCGCCGGGCACAGGCGTGATCGCGCCCGCGCGCAGCCGCGCCGCTTCGAAGGCCACGTCGCCCACGAGCCGCGTCTTCGGCTTTCCGTTCTTGTCGAGCCCCTCGCCCGGCACGCGATTGATGCCCACGTCGATAACGATGGCGCCGGGCTTGATCCACTCGCCCAAGATCATCTCGGGCCGGCCGACCGCCGCCACCACGACATCGGCGCGCGCCACGGCCGCAGCGAGATCGCGCGTGCGCGAATGGGCGATGGTGACCGTGAGATTGCGCCCAAGCAGCAGATGGGCCATCGGCTTGCCCACGATATTGGAGCGGCCGACGACCACGGCGTCGAGCCCGTCGAGCTTC
Source organism: uncultured Hyphomicrobiales bacterium (assembly GCA_903918155.1). Classification (GTDB taxonomy): domain Bacteria; phylum Pseudomonadota; class Alphaproteobacteria; order Rhizobiales; family Beijerinckiaceae; genus Terripilifer. The sequence goes on along the minus strand of CAIXDD010000139.1, from coordinate 5,120 downwards.
ACGCCCAGCTGCGCCGCCGCATGATCGAGCAGGATGAGCGAGCCCGCCGGCGTGCAGGGCACAAGAGCGCGCTGCGTCTCGCCGATGGCGAGAAGGCCGGCGTTCACGGGATGGAACCCGTCCACGTCTTTCTCCGGCGCGATCGCCTCGAGCACTTTCACGGAATCGATATGCGCGGGCAGCGGCAGCTGCACGAGAATTCCATGGATGGCGGGATCGGCGTTGAGCTGGCGCACGAGCGCCAGGAGATCCGCCTCCGACGTGTCGGCGGCGAGCGTGTGCTGCGCCGAATGAAAGCCGCAGGCGGCCGCGGCCTTGCCCTTGGCGCCCACATAGACCTGACTCGCGGCGTCTTCCCCAACCAGAACGACGGCGAGGCCGGGGCGGCCCGCCGCGCCCAGCGCCTGCGCCGCCGCCGCGACATCCGCCAAAACTCTCGCCGAAACGGCCTTGCCGTCGATCAGAAACGCCTCGCCCACGCTCGCCCCTCCGCGCCGGGCGCCGCCCGGACTCCCTGTCGCTTGGCCCATGTTTTCGCAGACCCGCGCGCCGGCGCCAAGGAACTTCGACCGCCGCCTGCGCCTCAGGCCGCAGAGAGGCTGAAAGCCGCGCGATGGGCCCGCGACGCGCCGGGCGCGAGCAGGATCATGGAGGGCTTGTCGGCCAGCTCGCCCGCAAAACCCACCGGATCGCCATGGCCCGTCCAGGCTTCGATGCACAGGAACGGCGCGCCCGGACGCGACCAGAGCGCCCAATGGGCGAAGCCCTCCGCCTCTACGGCGAGCGCGCCCGACGGCCCCTCATAGACAAGCGCGCGGCTGCGCGCGTCGAGAAAGCACAAGGCCTCCTGCGCGAACAGCGCGGGCTCCAGCGCCAGCGTGCGGCCGGAAAGCGGCGCGTCGCGCAGGGCCGAGGAAAACAGCCCGCCCGGCGCGATCACCGGCGTCTGGGCGCGCTCGTCCTGCGCGAAGACGATGCGATGATCCTGCTGCGCCTCCCCAAACAGCGGCCAGCGAAAGCCCGGATGCAGGCCGAAGGCGTAAGGCATGGACTCGTCGCCCGCATTCGTCACGCGCGCGACGATCTCCAGCGCGCGCGGATGCAGCGCATAGTCGATGTCGAGGCGGAAGCGATAGGGATAATGCGCCTGCGTGGTCTCGTCGTCGGTCAACGTGAAGCGCGCGCGCGCGGCGTCGATGCGCTGCGCGTCAAACATGCGCGCCGACGCGAAGCCATGCGCCGGCATCGGCAGGATGCGCCCCTTGGCGCGCGCCAGACCGTCGCGGCACCAGCCGACCACAGGAAAGAGCACGGGGGAGACGGCGTTCCAGAAAGCGGGATCGGGCGCCCATAAAAGCTCGCGTCCCGCCACGCTCCAGCTGCGCAGCTCGGCCCCAAGCGGGGCGAGGCTGGCGCGTGCGTCGGCGCAGGCGAGCGCGACGCCGCTCAGGCCTCGTCGTCCTTCGCGCCCTGTTCGTCCTTCCAGCGCTTCACGATGCCGGATTCGATGTCGAACAGATCGAGCATGCGCCCGACGGAATGGTTCACGATGTCATCGAGCGTTTCAGGCCGGTTGTAGAAGGCCGGCACCACGGGCGCGATGATAGCCCCCATCTCGGCCAATTGCAGCATGGTGCGCAAATGGCCCGTGTGAAGCGGGGTTTCGCGCACGCCCAGCACGAGCCGGCGCCGCTCCTTCAGGGCCACGTCCGCCGCCCGGCTCATCAGCGAGCCGGTGACGCCGGTGGCGATCTCGCTCATCGTGCGGATAGAGCACGGCGCGATCAGCATGCCCAGCGTACGGAAGGAGCCGGAGGAGATCGAGGCGCCGATATCCGTCACCGGATGATATTCATCGGCGAGGTCGCGCAGGTCTTTCGCCTTCATGTCCATTTCATAGGCGAGCGTCATTTCCGCCGCCTTGCTCACCACCAGATGGGTGCGAACGCCCGCCGCGCGCAGAAGCTGAAGCGCTCGCACGCCATAGATGATGCCGGACGCGCCGCTGATGCCGACGACAATCCGCTTGACCGATGAATCCGACACGCGCTCTCCCCCAATCGACCGGCGCGGGCCCAAACGCCCGGCGCCCGCCGCCTCAAATATCCGCCTTGCCCGCCTCGCGCGACGCGGAGGCGGACATGAGCGCGGCGAAAGCCGCAAGCAGCGCCGAACGCGCCGCCGGGACGAAATCCACGCCCAGCATGCGCTCGCACGCCTCCATGTTACGCGCCGCAGCCTCAAGCGGATCGGCGTCCGCGCCCCAATGCACAGCAGGCTTCAGCGCAAAAAGAGCTTCCTGCTGAAGCCGTTCCGACTCAAGCTCGACCTTCTTCGCCTGAACGCGCAAGGCCGCCGCGCCCGCCCCATCGAAGGAGGCCGGCGGCTCCCGCAGGGCCCGCCGCGCCCGCCGCAGCGGCCGCACCACCTCCTCGCGCCAACCCGCGACCGCCTCATCGGCCGCGCGCATGTCCGCAAGGCTCACGGCACGGCCTTCGCTGGCGAGCCAGAGGGCGAAGAGAAGCACGTTCACGTCGGCGCCGCAGGATTCCTGCACGTCAATGCAGGCGTCCGGCACGCCGGGCGTGCGATAGAGCCCGAGAGAAAAGGTCCAAAAGGGCGAGCCGTGAGTCACCATGCCCCCTTCCTACCACGCTCCCGCGCGACCGCAACGCCCGCGCGCGAAAGATCCAGGCCGCGCGATGCGCGACGAAAAAGATACGCGCGCCGCCCGGAACAAAACGCACGCGCGCAAACCCATCGCGTTAACTCTTGCTCTTAACCACACGCCGCGCATCATGCGCCCTCTGAATTCGCTCCAAAGGAGATGCGCGCGCATCCGGGATTAGCCGCAGCCATCATCCTTTTGGACCGGCGCATGCAAAGTCGTGAGCGCGCGGCGCATACGACCCCATCCGGACGTCCCCCAATGGGCCGACGTGTCCCCTTCCGCGCGATTGTCTCGTCGGCCGCTGCGCCGCATCCTCTTTTTCATGAGCGGCGCCCGGCGTCGCAATGCGCGCCGCTCTGCGGCGCAGGAATGGAGGCATCGCGCATGACCGACCTGCACCCGCAAATGATCGGGAGCATCTCTCTCGTGATCGACGCCCTCTCCTTTCGCCGCGCCGCTCTCGCGACCGTCCTGCGCGATTGGGCGCAGGAGAATGCGATGCAATTGCGCCACTCGAGCGACGCGGCCAGCGTGGAGGCGGATGCGGCACAGCTGCGCATCGCCATCCTCAATCTGGGCGCCATGAGCGTGGTCGATCCCGCTGCGGCGAGCATCGTGCGCATTCTGCGCGAAAAGGCGCCCGACGCGCGCATCGCCATCGTCTCGGATCGCGAAACGCCGGAGGAAGTCATCGCCACTTTCCGCAGCGGCGCGCATGGCTTCATCCCCACCAGCACCGAACCGTCCGTGGCGCTGCAGGCTCTCTCCTTCGTGCTCGCCGGCGGATCGTTCTTTCCGCCCACCGTGCTCCTCAACCGATCAAGCGCAGGCGCCGCGCGCGCGCCTGCCAAACGCAGCGGACGAACCGTCGCGGCGGCGTCGCTCTTCACGCCCTCGCAGCTGCGCGTGATGTCGCAATTGCGCGAAGGCAAGTCCAACAAGATGATCGCGCGGCAATTGAGCCTGTGCGAAGCGACCGTGAAACTCCACATTCGCCAGATCATGCGCAAGCTGGGCGCCTCGAACCGAACGCAGGTCGCGCTTTATTGCTCCATGGATGGAATCCTGCCCCCTGAAACGCATGACGACGATCTCGACGGACGCCGTCTCGACGCGGGCGATCCGCCTGAAGGCCTGCTGGCCGCGCAAGCGCTGTCCAGCCTCATCGCGTCACCCAAGGTCAATGGCAGCCGCCACAAAGCGTGATCATGCGCGCGGGCGTCCGGCCCATCACGATGGAGACTCAGCATGCCGCTTTTCAAATGGGGAAAATCGTCCTTTGGGCAATCCCTCGCAACGCTCGTCAACGAGCCTGCGACCACAAGCAATACGGGCTGGACCTCCTGGTTTCAAAAACAACCCGCGCCGACGACCACGACGACCGCCTCGGCGGACGCAATCGGCCAGAACACGCTGGCCTCCACATCCACCAGCGTGAAGACCTTGGACGTCGGCCCCGTCTCGATCACGCGCGGGACAGTGGACGCGTCCGCCCTCGCGCAATCCTCGGATGGATCGACCACCTATGCGTCGGCCGTCACCTCGGCTCTCTATCCGCAGGGCGACGTGATGCTTGAACAAGCGACGAATAAGAACGGATCGGGCGCGGACGCGTCGGGCGATTGGGCCTATGCCTCCTCGACGACGTCTTTCATGTCGATCGATATTCAGGGCATCGACTTCACGCCCCGATTGATCCAGAAGACGACCGACGCGACCGTGACGACGAAGCCTGCGTCGTTCAGCGGCAATCTCGCTACATTCAACGTTGATATGTCGGCAAGCGGGGATAATACCTATGCCGATGCGCAAGTGAGCGCGCTCACCGTCGAAGATCGTTATTCGAGCGCCACCACCACGACCGTCACATCCGCGCAAAGCTACAGCCTCCTGGACTATTTCCACTCGCTATTCTGACGCTGAAACCGCTTGGGGTCTCAAAACGCGCCGTCCGGATTTCCGGGCGGCGTTCGCGCGTGCGAATTTCACGTTGCAGCAGACAGCACTTTTGCGCGAATACGCTAGCCGAGAGTTCAGTAAGCCTCTTGCGGCTTTGATTGCGAAGCCCCCGTCGAATTACGATGCATGCGTTGGCCATGCGCCAATGCATTTAACGGAGACAAACAATGAGCCATTGGTGTGACTGGGGCTACGACGACTTCAACTGGGACCTCGACGTCTCCTATGACTTCTCGTCGGAAGTGGAAACCGAGTTCGAAGTCGAAACGTCCTTCGAAAGCGACCTCGACATCAACGCCGAGATCGACGTTTGCGTCGACATCGACGGCAACCTCGCCACGTTCTATGTGGACGTGCAGGCGGTGGGCGACGACAGCGCCACCGAGGTCAATATCGCCGTCGTGACGACCGATGATTATTCCAGCATCGTGATCAGCGGCTATTCCGCCGTCGGCTGATCGCAGCGACTGACGAGAGAGAGCCCCGGATT
>CAIXDD010000138.1 GCA_903918155.1 uncultured Hyphomicrobiales bacterium | reverse complement strand
CCGATCTGTCGCGGAATGCCGCGCGGCCGGCGTCGCGGTGGTGATGATCACCGGCGACCATCCCGCCACCGCGCAGGCGATCGCGCGGCAGGCCGGCATCGCCGCGCAGGATGTGGTGACCGGCGAGGCGCTCGACGCGCTCGACGCGCAGAGTCTGGGCGAGCGCGCCCGCGAGGGCCTCATTTTCGCGCGCATCCTGCCCGAACAGAAATTGCGCATCGTGGAGGCGCTGAAGGCGCGCGGCGAAATCGTGGCGATGACGGGCGACGGCGTGAACGACGCGCCCTCCCTGAAGGCCGCCCATATCGGCGTCGCCATGGGCGGGCGCGGATCGGACGTGGCGCGCGAGGCTTCCGCCATCGTGCTGCTCGACGACGATTTCTCCTCCATCGTCACCGCCATTCGCCTCGGCCGGCGCATCTATGACAATCTGCGCAAGGCGATGGGCTATATTCTCGCGGTCCATGTGCCCATCGCGGGGCTCGCGCTCCTGCCGCTGGCGCTGGGCCAGCCCATCGTGCTGGGGCCCGTCCATATCGCCTTTCTGGAAATGGTGATCGATCCCGTCTGCTCGCTCGTCTTCGAGGCGGAACGCGAGGAGGACGACGTGATGGCGCGACCGCCGCGCGATCCGCAGGAGCCGCTCTTCTCGTGGTCGCTGATCGGCTGGGGTCTGGGGCAAGGCGTCGTCGCCTTCGCCGTCGTGGCGGCGGTCTATCTGGCGGCGCTGGAGCGCGCCATGCCCGCCGACGAGACGCGCGCGCTCGCCTTCTTCGCGCTCGTCACCTGCATCGTCGCGCTGATCTTCGCCAATCGCTCCTATTCGTCCTCGCTCTGGCAGGCGATCCGCCGGCCGAGCCGCGCGCTGATCCTCGTCATCGTCGTCGTGCCCTCGGCATTGGCGCTGGTGCTGGCCTGGCCGCAGGCGCGCGCCCTGTTCGGCCTTGGGCCCGTGCATGGGCATGACATGGCGATCGCGCTGGGCGCGGGCGCGTTGCTGCTGGCGGCGCTGGAAGCGGGAAAGGCGCTCGCGCAACGGGCGATCCGCCCCCATGCGCGCAGCCGGCCGGCGAAGGGCTAGGACCGGTCGCCGGGCGCCAGTTCGTCGTCGTCGCCGTCTTCGTCCGTCTCGGGCGCCGCAGGCACGGCGTAAGTTCCGCTCAGCCAGCGGCCGAGATCGACGTCGGCGCAGCGGCGCGAACAGAAAGGCCGATAGGCCGCGAGCGCAGGCTTGCCGCAAATGGCGCAGGCGCTTCCGGTGCGCGCCCCCTCGCCCGATGGAGCGTTCTTGTCGTCGGCGGATTCGGTCATGGTCGCGCGCTCACGCCTTGTTGAGCCACAGGAGATGGACGGGATAGCCCTCGCCGGCCAGCAGCGACAGGGTTTCATAAACCGGCAGGCCGACGACGCCGGAATAGGAGCCCACGAGTTTCACCGCAAAGGCGCCCGCGAGGCCCTGGATGGCGTAGCCGCCCGCCTTGCCGCGCCATTCCCCGCTCGCCAGATAAGCGGAGATTTCGGCGCTCGCCAGACGCTTGAACCGCACGCGCGTCTCCACGAGCCGGCGGCGCTCGGCGCCCTTGGGCGTGATGAGCGTCACCGCCGTATGGACGCGGTGGCTGCGCCCGGAGAGCAAATCGAGGCAGGCGGCGGCCTCCTCGACGAGTTCGCATTTGGGCAGGATGCGCCGTCCCACGCTCACCACCGTATCGGCGGCGATCACGAAGGCGGGCGCGCCCGCCTCGCGCGCGGCGAGCTTTGCGGCCACGCGCGCCTTTTCATTGGCGAGGCGCACGGCGAGGCTGCGCGGCAATTCGCCCTTCAGGGGCGATTCGTCGAGATCGGCGGGAAGAAGTTCGTCAGGCTCAAGGCCGACCTGCTGCAGCAAGGCGAGCCGGCGCGGCGAGGCGGAGGCGAGCACGAGACGGGGACGCCAGGGTTGGGATGCGTCTGCGGGACCATTCACGCGGACAATCTCCCCCTCGCGGCCTGCGGCGTCACTTGAAGCGGTAGGTGATGCGACCTTTCGTGAGGTCGTAAGGCGTCATCTCCACCAGCACGCGGTCGCCGGTGAGCACGCGAATGCGGTTCTTGCGCATCTTGCCGGCGGTGTGGGCGATGATCTCGTGGTCGTTCTCCAGCTTCACGCGGAAGGTGGCGTTCGGCAGAAGCTCCGACACGACGCCGGGAAACTCCAGCAATTCTTCCTTGGCCATGTAGTCCCGTAAGGTTGAACGGCGAACAGGCGCCGCTGGGAAATCGCGCGGACCCTAATGGATGCGGCGGCTTTTGTGAACCGCCCGCGCGCCCGGGGCCGACGAATGGTCAAGCCCCGCGCCGCGCCCGCGCTTCCGTGCTCCTATACGCAAAGCCGGGGCCGCGCGCCACCGGCGCGGCGCAGACTCACGCCTCATCGGGCGACTTTGTCGATCCCGCAGGGGTTTGGGCGGCTTCCGCCGCGCCCGGCTGCTCGCCCGCGCGGCGCGCGTCGGCCGCCTCCAGCGACTTGAATCGACGCCACGCCAGGGGAATCAGCGCCAGATAGGCGAGCGTCAGCGCCACCAGAACCTCCGCCGGATAGGTCGCCAGCAGCAGGAGCAGCGCGATCACGCCCAGCATCACGGGCAGGAAATAGTCCCGCGGGATGCGGCCCATCTGCTTGCCGGAGAAATGCGGGATGCGGCTCACCATCAGGAAGGCGACCAGCAGCACATAGGCGATGAGCGCGGGCGCGAGCAGCGGCGATTCCGGCATCGAGATGACGGAGAGATGCAGATAGATCGGCAGCAGAACCACGATGGCGCCGGCGGGCGAGGGCATGCCGACGAAGAATTGCCCCATCCAGGCGGGCTTCTTGGGATCGTCGATCATCACGTTGAACCGCGCGAGCCGCAGCGCGCAGGCCACCACATAGACCATGACCGCGAACCAGCCCGCGCTCTTGAACTCGTTCAGCGTCCAAAAATACAGCAGCATCGCGGGCGCGACGCCGAAATCGATGAAATCGGCGAGCGAGTCCAGCTCTGCGACGAAGCGCGAGGCGCCGTTGAGGGCGCGCGCGAGCCGGCCGTCGAGACCGTCGAGCACCGCGGCGCCGGCGATGAAGATGACCGAGAGCTCATAGCGCCCCTCGACCGCGAAGCGGATCGCGGTGAGCCCCAGACACAAGCCGATGAGCGTGACGAGATTAGGCAGGACGTAGCGCATGGGCACGCGCACGAAAGGCTTGCGGCGCCGGCGCCGCCAGCGTCCGCCCGTGGAGTCAGGCCCCGGCGGATTGCGCTCGATCATGCCAGACCCTCCCGCGCCTCAGGCCGATTTGAACGAGCGACGGCGTTCGCCCGCGGAATATTCGGCGATGATCGTCTCGCCCGCCACGCATTTGGAGCCCAGCGCCACGCTCGGCGTCGCGCCTTCGGGCATATAGACGTCCACGCGCGAGCCGAAACGGATCAGGCCGACGCGCTCGCCCGTGGACAACGCGTCGCCTTCCTTCACGAAACAGACGATGCGCCGCGCGATGAGGCCGGCGATCTGCACGACGCCGAACTGGCCGCGCGCCGTCTCAAGCACGAGTCCGTTGCGCTCGTTGTCCTCGCTCGCCTTGTCGAGATCGGCGTTGACGAACAGGCCCGGCTTATAGGCCACGCGCGTGACGCGCCCGTTCACCGGCGTGCGGTTCACATGGCAATCGAAGACGGACATGAAGATCGACACGCGCGCCATCGGCTCGGAGCCTAGCCCCAGCTCCGGCGGCGGCGCGAAGGAGCCGACCGAACAGACGATCCCGTCGGCGGGCGAGACCACGAGATCCTCGTCGATGGGCGTCACGCGCACGGGGTCGCGGAAGAAATAGGCGCACCAGAACGTGAGCAGGAGGCCGACCCAGCCGAGCGGCTCCCAGATCCAGTGAAGGACCAACGCGCCGACCGCGAAGGCGACGATGAAGACATAGCCTTCGGGATGGATGGGCGTGAGCTGGCGGCGGATGCTGTCGAAGACGTTCATGGTCGGTCCTGTGTCGGGGGCGCGCAAACGCCGCGAGACGGCGCGCAGGCTCCCCGGGAGCGCGCGCCGGGCCCCTTGTGCCATTTCACGGGAGCCAAGTCACGGGGGAGGCGAGCTGCGGGGGAAAAGCCACGGGGGAGGCAAGTCAGCGGGGGCAAGTGAGGGGGCAAGTCAGGGGGAAAAGTCACGGGGGGGGCAAGCCACGGGGGGGCAAGACGAAAGCCCCGGCCGGAGCCGGGGCTTGAAACGCCATTCAGGCCAATTTAGCGCGTCAGCCGCGGGCGCGCTGGCGAACCATGAAATTGTCGTAGGTGAATTCCGCCACCTGCCACCACAAATATTGGTCGTTGCGATAGGCCATATAGGCGTCGTGCATTTTCTTGAACTTCGGGTTCTTGGCCGATTGTTCGGCATAGACCTCGTTGGCGGCCTTGAAACAGGCTTCCATCACCTCGGGCGAGAAGGGGCGCAGCTGCGTGCCCGCCGTCACCAGACGCCGCAGCGCCTGCGGGTTCTGGAAGTCGTATTTCGCCTGCGTGTCCGCATTGGCCAAAGCGGCGGCGCTGCGCACGATCGCCTGGTAATGCTTAGGAAGCTCGTTGAACTTCTGCCTGCTGATCATCAAATGCAGCGCCGCGCCGCCTTCCCACCAGCCGGGGAAATGATAGATCGGCGCGACCTTGTTGAAGCCCAGCTTCTCGTCGTCGTAGGGGCCTACCCATTCCGCCGCGTCGATCGTGCCCTTTTCAAGCGACGGATAGATGTCGCCGCCCGCGATGAGCTGCGGCACCACGCCCAGCTTGGACAAGGGCAGACCGGCGAAACCGCCGACGCGCATCTTCAGGCCGGAGAGATCGGCGACGGTCTTGATCTCCTTGCGGAACCAGCCGCCCATCTGCGTGCCGGTGTTGCCCGCCGGGAATGCGACCGCGCCGTAATCGACAAGGAATTCGTCGATCAGCTGATTGCCGCCGCCGTGATAGAACCACGAATTCATCTGGCGCGAATT
>CAIXDD010000137.1 GCA_903918155.1 uncultured Hyphomicrobiales bacterium | reverse complement strand
GGAAGGTCGTCGAACATGGATCAGGTCTCCCCGTCGGCGGCGCGCAGCCGAAAGACGAGGTCCGCCGCATGGGCGAGGCCTGCGCCCGACAGCGCGATCATGAAAAACAGGCGCTCGTCCGCCAGGCCCGCGCGCGCGGCGAGCAGCAGGCAGGCGCCCGCGCCCAGATTGGCGGCTGCGGCGCGCGGCGACAGGCCGCGCCGCGCGACGAACCAGAGGGCGAGCAGAAAGACGAATTCCAGCGCGACAAGCGCGAGGACGACGTCCACAAGACGCGTCGGCTCAAACATGGATCAACCGTTTCCTATTTTCCCGCTTCGCTGTTCGGCTCGCCGCGTCGCATATCTGGCCGCCCTACATGGCTTCGCGCATGACGAGCGGGTCGGCCAGACGGGGCGGCAGGCGGAAATGCACGTTCTCCTCCACGCCGGGGCGCGATTCCACGCGCGCGTCGAAACGCTGGCCAAGCCATTGCATCGTGCGTTGCACGATCGCTTCGGGCGCGGAGGCGCCGGCGGTGAGGCCGACGGCGCGCACGCCGTCGAACCATTCCAGCTCGATGTCCTGCGGGCCGTCGATGAGATGGGCGCGAACGCCCGAGGCGGCCGCGACTTCGCGCAGGCGATTGGAATTGGAACTATTGGCCGAGCCGATGACGAGCACGAGATCGACATGGCCGGCCATGTCGATCACGGCGTTCTGGCGGTTCTGGGTCGCATAGCAGATGTCGCGCAGGTCCGGGCCAACGGCGGCGGGAAACCGCGCCTTCAGGGCGGCGATCACGTCGGCGGTGTCGCTGGCGCTCAGCGTGGTCTGCGTGACATAGGCCACGCGCGCGGGATCGGGCACGCGCAAGGCCGCAGCTTCATGCGCCTCGCCGATGACGGTGAGGCCGCCGGCGGGCGTCTGGCCGCGCACGCCCTCCACTTCGGGATGGCCGGCATGGCCGATCAGCACGACGTGATAGCCCTGCTCCACATAGCGGCGCGCCTCGCGATGCACGCGCTGCACGAGCGGGCAGACGGCGTCGATCACATCGAGCCCGCGACCTTGCGCGTCGCGCTCGACCGCGCGCGAAACGCCATGGGCGCTGAACACCACAAGCGCGCCATTGGGCACTTCCGACAGGTCCTCCACGAAGACCGCGCCTTTCGCGCGCAGATCGTCGAGGACGGTGCGATTATGCACGATCTCATGGCGCACATAGATGGGCGCGCCATAAAGGGCGAGCGCGCGCTCCACGATGTCGATCGCGCGAATGACGCCCGCGCACAGGCTGCGCGGTTCGGCGAGGACGATGCGAAGCGGCGCGACCATGTCAGGCGTCCGCGCGCTGGGCGGGGGCGGACTCATGCGCAGGGCTTTGCGAAGACGCGGATTGAGCGGACGTCTGCGCGCCCTCGCCCGCCCAGGGGCAATGATCGACGCCCAGATCCGCCGGATCGGCCTGTTGCGGGCCGACAACGGGGCAAAGCTGCGCAAGCGGATGGTTCTGGTCCACCTTGCCTTCGCGACGCGCGCCGACCGCGCTCCACACCGCATCGAGCGCCGCCAGAAGCGCGTCGAGATCCGCGTCGCTATGCAGCGGCGAGGGCGTGATGCGCAGACGCTCGGCCCCGCGCGGCACGGTGGGATAATTGATCGGCTGGATATAGACGTCATGCTCGCTGAGCAGCCGGTCGCTGATCTCCTTGCAGAGCACGGGATTGCGCACCATCACGGGCACGATATGGCTTGGATTGTCGAGATGGGGAATCTGCAGCCGGTCGAGCCCGGCGCGCAGGCGGCGTACGCGATCCTGATGGCGCGCGCGCTCTTGCGAGGATTGCTTGAGATGGGCGATGGACGCGCAGGCGCCGGCGGCCAGAGCCGGCGGCAGAGCGGTCGTGAAGATGAAGCCCGACGAGAAGCTGCGCACGTAATCGCACAGCGCCGCGGACGCCGCGATATAGCCGCCCAGCACGCCATAGGCCTTGGCCAGCGTGCCTTCGATCACCGTGAGGCGGTGGCTCAATCCCTCTCGCTCGGCGATGCCGCCGCCGCGCGGGCCGTACATGCCCACCGCATGCACTTCGTCGAGATAGGTCATGGCGCCGAAAGCCTCCGCCACGTCGCACAATTCGGCGATGGGCGCGATGTCGCCATCCATCGAATAGACGGATTCGAACATCACGATCTTCGGGCGCGCGGGATCGAGATCGGCGAGCCGACGCTCGAGGTCGCGCGGATCGTTATGGGCGAAGATGCGCTTCTCCACGCGCGAATGGCGCACGCCCTCGATCATGGAGGCGTGATTGCCCTCGTCGGAAATGACGACGCAGCCCGGCATGCCCGCCGCCAGCGTGCCCAACGTCGCCCAGTTCGACACATAGCCGGAGGTGAACAGAAGCGCGGCTTCCTTGTGATGAAGATCGGCGAGTTCGCGCTCAAGCAGCACGTGCTGATGGCAGGTGCCGGAAATATTGCGCGTGCCGCCGGCGCCGGCGCCGGAGGCGTCGATGGCCTCATGCATGGCCGCGAGCACTTTCGGATGCTGGCCCATGCCCAGATAATCGTTCGAGCACCAGACGGTGACTTCACGCTTGCCGTCGGCGCCGTGAAAGCCCGCCTTGGGGAACGAGCCCGCGACGCGCTCCAGCTCGGCGAAGACGCGATAG
>CAIXDD010000136.1 GCA_903918155.1 uncultured Hyphomicrobiales bacterium | reverse complement strand
GTCGGCTATATGGGGCCGGGCCTCACGCTGGCCACGTTCGGCCCCGCGAGCGTGGCGCCCACGGCGCTGATCTTCACCTTCGACAGCGCGATCTTCTTCACGCTCGCGCCGTTCCTCATGGGCCTTGCGGGCGGCAGGAAGGCCAGTCTCGCGCAGACCATGGGCGAAGTGGCGCGGCGCGTGCTGCTGCATCCCTTCAACATCGCCATCGCGCTGGGCGTGCTCGCGGCCTGGGCGCAATGGCGCCCGCCCGTCGCGCTCGACAAGATGCTGGGCTGGATGCAGGGGGCGGCGGCGCCCAGCGCGCTCTTCGTGATGGGCGTGACGGTGGCCTTGCGCCCCGTGGGCCGTTTCGCGCCCGAGGCGCCGGCGCTTCTCGCCGTGAAACTCATCGCCCATCCGCTGCTCGTCTGGGGCGCGCTGACTTTGGCGGGCGGGGTCAGCGACGTCTGGATCCGGACGGCGGTGTTGATGGCGGCGTTGCCGCCCGCGCTCAACGTCTTCGTGCTCGCGCGCCAATATGACGCTTATGTGGAGCGGGCGTCGACCATCGTGATGGCGGGGACCGTCGCCTCCGTCTTCACGGTCACGGCGCTGCTCTATGCGTTTTCGGGCGCGCGCTGATCGCGCATCACGCGCGGCGCGCCCCGCGTGGGCATGACTCCTTCGCGCATGGCCGCCTTGCGCAGCGGCGCGAGACCGCTGAGCGCGCCAAGCCCCAGGCCGCGCATCAGGTCGGTGAGCGGCGAGCGGGAAAGCAGCGCGCGGTTCAGCAGGTCCACGCCGAAACTGCGCGAGGCGACGTCGCCCGCCCGCAGCGCCTCATAGCGCGCCAGCGCGCTCACCTCGCCGGGGTCGGCCGCGTCTGCAAGCGCCTCCGCCAGATGGGCCGCGTCGCGCAGGCCCAGATTGAGGCCCTGCGCCCCGATGGGGGGAAAGGCATGGGCGGCCTCGCCCACGAGCGCCAGCCGTTCGGCTGCGAGCCGGCGCGCCTGCAGGCCCTGCATCGGCGCGAAGCCGCGTTCGGACATCAGCCGCATCGGCCCGAGGAAGGATTGGCACACGCGCGCCAGCTCGGCGCAAAACGCCTCCGGCGCGAGCGCGTGGCGCCGGCGCGCCTGCGCGCGCGACATCATCCAGACGAGGCTCGAACGCTGCGGCGCGTCGGGCGCGCCGGGCAGGGGCACGAAGGTGCAGGGCCCCTCGCGCGTGTGAAACTCGGTCGAGGTTTCGTCATGCGGGCGCCCATGGGCGAGCAAGGCGGTGATCGCCACCTGCGGATAATCCCATGTCTGCGCGACGACGCCAGCCGCCTCGCGCATGCGCGACTGGCGCCCGTCCGCGCCCACGACGAGGCCGGCCTCCAGCGTGCGGCCTGAGCGCGTGGTCACCTGCGCGCCGGCGGGCGAGACGGAAAGGCCGCTGGCGAAATCGTCGATCATCGTGACGCCCGCGCGCGCGCCGGCCAGGTCCGCCATGGCGGCGACGAGCACGCGGTTCTCGACGTTCCAGCCAAAGGCGTCGAGGTCGATCTCGCGCGAGTCGAAGCGCGCGGGCGCGGGCCTGAAGAGTGAATCCGTGGCGTCGACCAGACGCATCACGCGCAAGGGCGCCGATTGCGCGGCCGCTTTCTCCCACACGCCGAGCGCCTGCAGGAAGCGGATGGAACCGTCGAACAGCGCGATCGTGCGCGCCGCCCCGCCCACGTCCGCGCGCCCGACGACGCCGACGCGCCGGCCGGAAGCCTCCAGCGCGAGCGCAGCCGCAAGGCCCGCCGCGCCGGCGCCGACGATCACGATGTCGAACCTGTCGTCCATTGGAGGGTTTTAGGCCGGGCGGGGGCAAAAGGCGAGGGCCGGGCCGGTTGGAAAACGCGCGCGCCCTGTGAGCGGGCGCGCGCCTGTTGGGGAGGATCACTCCTCCTTGAAGCCGTATTCGGGCACGCCCTGCTCGGCGCCGTAATATTTGTACGGAAGGAACTTGCCCGACATGACGAATTTCACGCGGTCGCCCT
>CAIXDD010000135.1 GCA_903918155.1 uncultured Hyphomicrobiales bacterium | reverse complement strand
CGCTGGACGCCGCGCGCGACGATTACGGAGTCGTGATCGATCCTGCGACCATGCAAGTGAACGCCGGCCAGACGAAAGCCCTGCGCGCGCAACTCGCCGCAGCCCAACCGGCGCAGGCGGGAGAGGCCAGATGAGCGCACGCGAAAGCCAATTGCTCGAACGTCTGCACGACCTGCAGCGCGCGCTCGTCGAACGCGGATTGAGCGGTCTCGTCGCTTATTACGGCGCGCAGCATAATATGCTGCGTCCAGACCCGATCATGCTGTTGACCGATCACCGCGCGCTCGGCCCCTCCGCCCTGATCGTGCCCGCGCAGGGCGCGCCGACCCTCATTTCCAGCCCGAAATGGGACGAGGCGCGCGCGCGCGAAGCCTGCGGCTGCAAGGACGTGATCTGCGTGAGCGAGGACGAGCTGCCCGCCGTCATGGCGCAATCGGCGATTGCGCTGTCAGGCCCGCTCGCGATGACGGGAACGGACGTCATGCCGCTCGCCCGCGCGCGCGCGTTTTTCGCGGCCCTGGGACAGGAGCCGGCGGATGGCGCCGACATGTTGCGCGCGGCGTCGCGGACGCGCAAACCCTTCGAGCTTGCGCGCGTGCGCAAGGCGGCCGAAATCGCCGACAAGGGGTTTGAGCATTTATGCGCGGTGGCGCAGCCCGGCATGCGCGAATACGAACTCGCCGCCGAAGTCGAGGCGGCGATGCAAAGCCTCGGCTCGGAGGATAATTTCGGCCTCATCGCGACAGGGGCGCATAATGTCGCCGTGCGTGCGGTGAATGATCGTCGGCTGGAAGCGGGCGATCTCGTGATCGGCGAGATCACGCCCTGCTATCAGGGCTATTTCGCCCAGCTCTGCCGAACCTTCATTCTCGGCGAGCCAAGCGCGCTGCAACGCGCGAAATTCGACATGCTGATCGAGGCCGAGGACGCGGGGCTTGCCGCCGTGCGTCCGGGCCTGCCGTCCAGCGGCGTGGCGAAAGCGGTGAATGAGGTCATCAGCAAATATGGTTACGCGGATTATTGCCGGCCGCCTTACATGCGCACGCGCGGGCACGGCCTCGGTCTCGGCGGCGCCGCGCCCGCCGATCTCACGGAATTCTCCGCGCCGATCTTCGAACGCGACATGACCTTCGTCGTCCACCCCAATCAATATGTTCCCGAGACCGGCTATCTCATGCTGGGCGACACGGTCGTCGTCGGCGAGGACGGGCCGGAGAAACTCACCCGCACGGCGCAACGCCTGTTCTGGAGAGCCTCATGACCATGCGCACGATGCATTCTGTGGTGAAGCGCGGCGCGCTTTACTGGGACCGCGCGCTCCTTCCGATGGAAGCCTATCGCACCCGCCTCGCGCGGCTGCAGAGCGAGATCGTCGCCGCCGGCGACGATGCATGGCTTC
The DNA here is from genome assembly GCA_903918155.1 of uncultured Hyphomicrobiales bacterium. Classification (GTDB taxonomy): domain Bacteria; phylum Pseudomonadota; class Alphaproteobacteria; order Rhizobiales; family Beijerinckiaceae; genus Terripilifer. The sequence goes on along the minus strand of CAIXDD010000135.1, from coordinate 7,991 downwards.
TGATGGGGGATGTCGAGCGACATGGGCCGGTCGTCTATGCGACGAATTTCATGCCGCGCGTGCGCTCCGCATTGGCCTTCGTGCCGCGCGAAGGCGAGCCGATCCTGCTCGCCAATATCAGCACGCGCGACATTCCCGCCGCCAAGACCATCACCTTCGTCGAGGACATCCGCGCCTTCGGCAAGATCTCAAAAGACCTGCTCACGCTGCTGGAGGAGCGCGCCGCCAAGGGCGCGCGCATCGGCCTTTGCGGCGTAGCGGGCGCCATGCCCTTTCCCGAGTGGAGCCTCATCGCGAATGGCCGCGCCGACATCGTCTGGAGCGAGCGGGATGAGCGGCTGAACGCGCTGCGCGCAAGCAAGGACGCGCATGAAACCGGAGCCGTCCGGCGCGCCGCAGCCATCGCGGCGCATGCGCTGGACGAGGCGAAGGGCGCCCTGCGCGCCGGCGTGAACCTGCGCGCCGCCGTGGCGGAGCTTGAGCGGCTCTGTCGCGCGCAAGGCGCAGAGGACGCGCGTTTCCTCGTCGCGTCCGGCGAACGGGCCGGCGCGCCCTTGCGCCCGCCGCATGATCGCCAGATCGCCGCAGGCGAGAGCGTGCTTGTTTACGTCGCCGTTCAAAACCAGCGTTATTGGGGCGAGGCCGCGCGCAGCTTCTCCATCGGCGCTGCGAATGCGGGCGCGCAAGACATTCATCGACGCTGCGCCGCCGCTTTGGACGCGATGCGCGCCGCCTGTCGGGCCGGCGTCGCCGTTTGCGATGTGGCGGGCGCCGCGACATCCGCGCTCGGCGATCTCGCCGCCTCCGCCGCCTTGTATGGGCTGGGCGGCGGCATCGGCCTCGATCATGAAGAAGGCGTGCGCATCTCGAGCGCGAGCGCGGGGCGCCTCAATGGAGGAGAAACCCTCGCCCTGCGCGTCATCGCCCATGACGGGCGCAATGGCGCGGCGCTCGCGCAAACCGTTCAGGTGACGCAGGCGGGCGTTGAGTCCTTCGCGAGCGCGCCCGACTCCATCACACTTCTTTGAGGTCGACCATGCTGAACCAGGATCCGCCGGCCGGAAAATTCATGATCGACCCTTACCTCGAATGGACCAAGGGCGAGGGCGTGCCCATCCATGAGGATTTCGGTTTCGATCTGCGCACGCTGCCGGTGGCCCATTGGGCGCGCTACGGCGTGCCCGGCTGCATCGCCCATGTGAAGGGCCGCGGCGATTTCATGACGATCTTCGTTCTGGAGATTCCGCCGGGCGGCAAGACCGAGCCCATGCGGCATTTCTGCGAAGACGCGGTGATCGTGATCTCCGGCCACGGCGCAACGTCGGTGGAGAGCCATAACGGCGGCAAACATTCCTTCGAATGGGGGGCCAACAGCGTCTTTGCGCCGCCCATCAACATGCGGCATCAATTCTTCAACGCCTCCTTGCGCGAACCCGCGCGTGTGGCCATCTGCAGCAACATGCCCGCCGCAATGAATCTGTTTCATAGCGAGCGTTTCGTGTTCGACAATTCCTTCACCTTCCCCGAACGGGAGGGAAGCGCGACGCATTTTCAGGGCGAGGGGGATTTCATCCCCGTGCGGCCCGGCAAACATATGTGGGAGACGAATTTCGTTCCCGACGCCACTAATCTCGAATTGCGCGAATGGGCTGCGCGCGGCGCCAATTCCGCCCATATCCAGCTCATCCTCGCCGACAGCGTGCTGCACGCCCATATTTCCGAAATGAAAGTCGGCACCTATAAGAAAGCCCATCGCCACGGGCCCGACGTGCATGTGTTCTGCCTCTCCGGCGAAGGCTATTCGCTGTTCTGGTACGAAGGCGACAAGGATTTCGTGCGCATCGACTGGCGCCAAGGCTGGGTCTTCGCGCCGCCGGACATGATGTATCACCAGCACTTCAACACGAGCGCGCAGAGAACCCGCTATATCGCCATCGGCCATGGCAGCGTGCGCTATCCGTTCACGCAGAATATGTGGAAGGTCTATCGCGGCGTGGACGTGGATGTGAAGAGCGGCGGCAACCAGATCGAATATCGCGATCAGGATCCGCGCGTGCATCAGATCTATCTCGATGAGCTGAAGCGCCGGGGCGTTGAGGCGCGCATGGAAGAGTTCATGAAATGACGATCTCGGCAGGAGAACGCAGGATGTCTGGTTTTCGAAGGGCCGCTCATGCAGCGCTGGCGCTTGCAGGCTTCGTCGTCGCTGCATCGGCATGGTCATCGCCGGCCGCAGCAGACGCGGCGGCGGATTTCTATCGCGGCCGCAACCTTGAAATCGTGGTCGGCACGGGGCCAGGCGGCGGCTATGACCTGAACGCCCGCCTTGTGTCCCGTCACATCGGGCGCTTCATTCCCGGCGGCCCGCGCGCGATCGTCACCAATACGATGGGCGCTGGAGGCATCACCGCGGCCAATCTTCTGTTCAACGTCTCCGCGCGCGACGGATCGGTGATCGGGACGTTCAGCAACGCCTTGCTCACCGCGCCGCTTTTGACCGGCGGCTCGATCAAGTTCGAACCGCGGCGATTCAATTTCATCGGCAGCGTAAGCCGCGAAGACGGCGTCTGCGTGACGTCGAAAGAGTCCGGCGTGTCCACATGGAGCCAGCTTCTGGAGCGGGAAGTCGTCATCGGCACGACGGCGCCGGGCACGACGACCTATTTGTACCCAACCATGCTGCGCAATATGTTCGGCGCGCGGTTTCGAATCGTCTCCGGCTATCCCGACGGCAGTTCGATCGTGCTGGCGTTGGAGCGCGGCGAGTCGCAGGCGATCTGCCAGTCCTTTTCGAGCATCAACGCGCAGCACCCCGAATGGCTGCCCGAGGGAAAGGTGAACGCCATCGTCGCCTTGGGGCTTGATCCCAATCCGCGCATGAAAGGCGTGCCGCTCATCATGGATCTCGCGCGCAATGAAGAGGAGCGCCTGAAGCTCAAGGTGATGTTGGCGCCGACCGCCGCCGGCCGCCCATTCCTCGCCCCGCCCGGCGCGCCGCAAGATCGCATCGCCGCTTTGCGCCGGGGTTTCGATTCCATGGTCGCCGACGCCGATTTCAAGTCCGATGCGGGCAAGCTGCGCATCGAGGTGGAGCCGATGTCGGGCGAGGGCATTCACCGCCTGCTGGACGAGATTTACGGATCTTCGAAAGAGACCCTCGACAGCGTGCGGCTCCTTATGGGTCCGAGCTGAATCGCGACCGGCGTTCCTCTCAACGCGCCGCCGCGCCAGGGAGCCTTGGCGAGCGGCGCAAGATCTGCTGGAAACGCCTGCGCGATGGGCTAAACTACAGACGACGCGCAAGCCCTTGCGCCGGGAGGTTAAGACCATGCGGATGATCGACTCGCATTTTCATTGGTGGCCCCGCTCGGTGCTCAACGCCATGTGCAAGCGCAGCGACTTTCCCAATTCGCGCCCCAACGACCGCGGCGGCTATACGTCGCGCCTGCGCCCTGACATCGATTGCGTGCTGAACGGCGGCGCCGAATGGTACGACATCGACGCGCAATTCGCCCATATGGACGCGCTTGGTCATCAGATCAGCGTCGTGGGCTCCATCGGCCCCTTTTCGGTTTTCTTCTCCGCGCTTCCTGTCGAAGAGGGTCGCGATCTCGCGATTCTGTGGAACGAGGAAATGGCGGCGCAGCAGCGCCGGTTCCCGACGCGCTTTTACGGAACCGCCGCCATTCCGCTGCAGGATGAAAAGGTCGCGATGGAGGTATTGGAGGACGCCGTCGGCCGTCTCGGTCTGGTCGGCGTGAACCTGCCGGGCTCCGTGGGCACGGATGCGCGGATCGACGCGGACCGTCTGCAGCCTTTCTATGCGCGCTGCTCGGAGCTGAAACTGCCGGTCTATCTGCATCCCACGGACGCCGTGTTCAACAATATGCTCAATGGATATGGCGGCGCCTTGCATTCGTCGCTGGGCCGCGTCGTCGAGGTCAGTTCGGCGGCCATGCGTCTCGTCCTGTCCGGCACGCTGGAGCGCCATCCCGACCTCAAGCTCGTCATGTCGCACACCGGCGGAATGCTGCCCTATCAATCGGGACGCATGGACAAGAACACCAAGGGCGCGAAACTGCCCAAGCCCGCCAGCCATTACATCCGCAATATGTATACCGACACCGTGTCGCCCCACAGCGCGGGCATGCGTTTCGCGATCGATTTCTACGGCATCGACAATGTGATGTATGGAACCGATTATCCGTGCTGGTTGCCGGCGGAATGCCTGGCTTATATCGAGGAATTGAAGCTGGGCGCGGAAGAGCAGCGCAAATTATTCTTCGACAATGCAGTGCGCATCCTCAACCTGCCGGCGGACGTGGGCGCGTGGTGCGACGCGGAGCGCGCGGCGGCGGAGTGATCCGCGCGCCCGACACTTCATATTGAAGCCGCAGCGTTCGTCGCGGGCCTTTTCCGGCCGAACGGCGGCGGCGAATATCCGTTGATGAGGATCGTCGTCGCCGCTTTTGATCTTTGCGGCGGCGGGCGCTATTCACGCGACGCGCGGATCAGCCGCGTATTCTGGGTCACTCAACGCAAACGAGGCCGCCATGATCTCCCTTCGACCTGCGGATGCGCGCGGCCACGCCAATCACGGCTGGCTCGATTCACGTCACACCTTCAGCTTCGCTGATTATTTCGATCCCGCTTATATGGGCTTCGGCGCCTTGCGCGTCATCAATGAAGATCGCGTGGCGCCGGGGGAAGGATTTGGCGCCCACGGCCACCGCGACATGGAGATTTTCTCCTATGTCGTCGAGGGCGCGCTCGCGCATAAGGATTCCATGGGCAATGGATCGACCATCCGGCCCGGCGACATCCAGATCATGTCGGCGGGCACGGGCGTCCGTCACAGCGAGTTCAACGGATCGGACGCCGAACCCGTCCACTTCCTGCAAATCTGGGTGACGCCCGACACGACGGGACTGCCGCCGCGCTATGACGAGGCGCGCTTCCCGGAAGAGGACAAGCTCAATCGCCTGCGCCTCATCCTGTCGAAGGATGGGCGCGAGGGCTCCCTCCGCCTGCATCAGGACGCGAGCATCTATGCAAGCGTTCTGGAGGCGGGCGCAGGCGTGGACCATGCGCTGGCGCCGGGACGACGGGCATGGGCGCAAGGCGTCAAGGGCGCCCTCGAGGTGAACGGCGCGCCCGCACACGCGGGCGATGGCCTCGCGATCACCGACGAGACGATGCTGCGCATCGTGGCGCGCGAGAAGGCTGAAGTCCTTCTCTTCGATCTCGCCTGAATCCATTCCCACGATTTCGCGAGGCTTGCCATCGCCCCTGCGAAGGTTTCAGATTGCCCTGCTGCGGGCTCTCGCCCGCGCGAGGGCGCCTTCAGCGCGACTTCAGCACAAAGGGGACTCGCCATGGGATACGGCCGGCGTTGCGCAGCTTTCTATGTCGGCGCCTGCGCGCTGACGGCCTTCGCAGGTCAATCCTCCCTGGCGCAGGAAATCGATTACGCCGGCAAGACCATTTCGATCTATTCAGGCGGCGGGGGATATTCGCTCTATTCGCGCACGCTGGCGCCTTATCTGGGCAAGCGGCTGCCCGGCCAACCAAGCGTGATCGTCAAGGAAATGCCCGGCGCGGGCTCGCATGTCGCAGCCAATTATCTCTATGAGGTCGCGCGCAAGGACGGAACGGACCTTGGCTCCGTCAGCGGATCGACGGCGACCGTGCAGCTTTTCAAAACGCCGGGCATTCGGTTCGATCCGCGCAAATTCGTCTGGCTCGGCAGCATTTCCAACGAGGTGAGCGTCGTCGCGGCGGGCGAGAAATCATCGATCAGGTCCATTCAGGACGCGTTCGAGCGCAAGATGATCGTCGGCGGCGGCGGCCCCACATCGGGCAATGTTCTGTTTCCCACGCTGGCGAACGGGCTTTTGGGAACGAAGTTCGAAGTCATACGCGGCTATAAAGGCTCCGACGAAATCGCGCTGGCGATGGAACGCGGCGAAGTGGAAGGCGTGATGAGCTGGAATTATTCCAGCATCCGCGCCGCCCATCCCGATTGGATCCGCGACAAGAAGATCACCATCATCCTGCAGCTCGCGCTTCAAGGTCACCCCGCGCTCCAGGGCGTTCCGGTCATCATGGACCTCGCGCGCACGCAGGAGCAATCGTCCGCCATTCGCCTGATCTTCGCGACGCAGAACATGGCGCGGCCCTATATCGCGCCGCCGGAAACGTCGGCCCGCGTCACGGCCCTCCTGCGCAAGGCGTTCGACGACACGACGGCCGATTCCGAGTTCCGCGCGGAAGCGGAGCGACGCGGCCTCGACGTCAATGGCGCCATGAGCGGTCCTGACATCGAAGCCCTCATCGCGCAGCTCTATGCGACGCCGCCGGACGTGGTCGCAAAGGTGAATGACTTGATGAACATGCGGTGAGGGCGCGGCGCGCAGCCGCCGCCTCCCAAAGGAAGGACGCGGCGGCGCTAAAGCCGCCCGCTCCCCTTGCGCTTGCGCAAGGACTGTCCGATGCTCTGCGAAAGGGCCGTCGAACAGGCCCGCCCAGGGGAGAAATGCGCCATGCGAAACATTGTCATGTCCATATTCCAGCGCTCCGCGGCGCGACAAGCGGCAGGCCTGTTGGCCGTCCTCGCGCTTGCAGGCGCCGAGGCTGACGCCCTCGCGCAAAGCGACGTCGCGAAATTCTACGAAGGGCGCGCCATGTCGCTCATCATCGGATCCGGCCCGGGCGGAGGATATGACTTTTACGGCCGCCTCGTGGCGCGTCGTCTGGGCGACCATTTGCCGGGCCGCCCAACCATCACGCCCTCGAACATGCCGGGGGCCGGCGGCAATACGGCGGTCGCGCATGTCTACGCGCTCGCGGCGAAGGACGACTCCGTCATGGCCGCCTCCTCCTCCGGCTCCCTGCTCGACGCTCTCATCGGCGACGCCACGCTTGTGCGTTACGATCCGCTGAAGCTCAATCTGATCGGCAGCGCGAATTCGGAGGTCGCGGTTTGCGTCGTGCGGAAAGATGCGCAGGCGCAATCCTTCAGCGATGTGTTTTCGCAGGAGCTTGTGATCGGCGCCAGCGGAGGAACGACGCGCGACATGCCGCTCGCTCTGAAAAATATTCTGGGCGCACGGATCAAGCTCGTGAGCGGCTATGCGGGCTCGCGCGACGTCATGCTCGCCATGGAGAAAGGCGAAGTGCAAGGGCTCTGCGGGATCGGCTATCAGGCGACGATGACGCAGCGGCCGCATTGGTTCAAAAGCGACTCGCCGATGCGCGCCCTCGTTCAGGAGACCATTCGCAGCGAACCGGAACTCGACCGGCAAGGCGTGCCCAAGGCGATCGATTTCGCGAAGACGCCGGAAGACCGGCAGGCGCTCGAAACCGTCTACGCCCAGCTCCTGTTCACGCGCCCCTTCATGATGGCGCCCGGCGTTCCCCCCGAGCGCGTCGCTGCGGTCCGCAAGGCTTTTATGGCGGCGCTGCATGACCCCGCGCTTCTGGCGGAAGCGCAAAAACTGAATCTCGCCGTCGATCCCATGTCGGGAGACGAGCTGGAAGGGCGATTGAAAGGCCTTTATTCAACGCCGCCGGCCATTATCGAACGCGTGAAGCAATCGCTTCAGACGCAATGATCGCGGCGTGACGCCATCGATCAATCCTGAAGGAACAGAACGAAGATCCGTCGCCCGTTTTTATGATGCGTGCGAACCCAGCCTTGATGGAGCTTGGCGATCTCGGACGTGATGTAAAGGCCCATCCCGGAGCCGGTCATATCGGCATGGCCGCGCACGCGCCGGTCGAAAATATCCACCTCCGAAATGAGGCCGGGATCGGTTTCGATGTTCTCGACCCTGAAACAAACCCCCATGTCGATCTCTTCTTCGCTGACCTGCAGGGATACGCTCGAATCCGGCGGCGAATAGCGCAGCGCATTGTCGAGAAGATTGCGCAGGGCGATGCGCAGCAATACGGGATCCGCAGTGACATACAACGGAGCGTTCCGGCTATCG
>CAIXDD010000134.1 GCA_903918155.1 uncultured Hyphomicrobiales bacterium | reverse complement strand
CGTGGCCATGCCCGTGATCATGCCCGTGATCATGCCCGTGATCATGCCCGTGATCATGCCCATGACCATGCCCGTGATCGTGCCCGTGGCCGTGGGAATGGCCGTGGGAATGGCCTGCGTCCTCGCGGTGGTGGATGATCTCCTTGGCGCGCGGCCCGCGCGGGTCTTCGCTGAAGACGAGGGATTTGATCGTCACGGGCACGGTGAAGGAGGGCACGCGCACCTTGCCGAGGTCGATGTAATCGAAGTCCATCAGCATCACGCCGTCGATGACGAGGATCTCGCTCTTCACGCCGCAATCCTCGCGCAGAACGGCGCCGAGCGTCTGCGCGACGTCGCCGTCGAGCATGACGTAGATCGGCGCGCCGGCGGCGATGCGGTCGGCGAGGCCTTCCGCCACGCCCTGGGCGAAGGCCAGAACGCGATCGTAGGCCGGCGCGCCCGTCCAGCGCAAAGCGAGCGCGATCTCGGATTCGGCGTCCTCGACCTCGAAGGCCTTGCGATGGCTGCGGATGGCTTGCGCAAGCTCCTTGGCGTCCACCTCGTCGCCGGGCTCGAAGGGCGGCTGCACCACTTGCAGATTGCGGCGCGGCAGAAGCGCGCCGGGATTGGAGATGTAGCTCGTGTTGCCGGACAGCTGCACGCTATATTCGGACGCGCCGAGCGCGGTGGCGCGGATGCATTCGCGCGCGGGCAGCAATTGCCAGGGGAAGCGGCCGCCCGCGACCCTGCGCGCGATGGCCCGCCCCAGACGCCGGCCCATGTCGCCGAAATCGCGCTTCTCGCGATCATAGACATATTCGGCGACGCCGCCGGAGAACATCACGCCCGCCACGTCGCCGAAATCGAGGATCGGATCGGTGAGGTAGAGATGTTCGACGTCGTGGGGAATCGGCCGCGCCACCAGCGCCGCCAGCAGCGTCTCCGCCATGCCGTCGGCCACCTTGTCGAGATCGGCCTCGCTCACCATGTCGCCGAGCTTCCAGTCGAAGCCCGCGCGCCGCGCATGGGTGCGCCCTGCGGGATCGAGGCGCATGATCTTGCCCTGTTCGGTGACCTGCAGGCGCCCGCCCACATGGACCGCCGCGGTGGCGATCACCTTGCCGGCGTCGAGCAGGCCGAGTTTCGTGGTGCCGCCGCCGATGTCCACGTTGAGCACGCGCCGGCCCAGATCGAGCGAGGCCTGCGCCGCGCCCGAGCCATAGGCGGCGAGCATGGATTCCATATGATGGCCGGCGGTGGCGCAGACGAGTTCGCCGCCCGCCTCCGCGAGCAAGGCGGAAATGGCCTGCGCGTTCTCGCGGCGCAGCGCCTCGCCGGTGAGAATGACCGCGCCCGTGTCCACGTCGGCTTTCTCAAGGCCCGCGGCCTTATAGGCGTCGCCGATGATCTCGCGCAGCTTCACGTCGTCGATGCGCGTTTCGCTCGCATAGGGCGTGAGCGAGACGGGCGAGAGATAGATCTGCTCGCGCGAGACGACGTAATAGCGGCTCGTCAGGTCTTCCGACAGGCGGCGCAGATGGATCTTGGAGAAGATGACCTGCGTGCCCGAAGAGCCGATGTCCACGCCGACGCTCTTCAGGGTGACGTTGTCCTGAATCCAGAGCGGGTTCTCCTCGAGCGGGCCGTCGTATTGGAATTCGTCGTGCTCGTGGTCGGCTTCCTCGCCGTGCTCGTGATAGAGATATTGGCCGTAGGTATGTTCCGACATGGAGTGGCCGGCGACGGCCTTGATGGCCTCTTCGATCTTGCTGCCGGGCTTGTCGTTCTGGCTGGCCATCGTCGCTCCTTCGCGAAAGCGTTTCCTCCGGCGCCGACGCGCCTTGCGGCGCATTCCGGCGCGACGCTCGGCCCGTTTTCCGGCCTTGCGGCGCGTCTGCGGCGCGTTGCTTGGCGCGATCCGTCGCAAAGCCGCGCCGCCGAGTCAACCGCGCGGGCGGCTCAGGGCGGCGAAGGGGCGCCCGGGCGAGCGGGAAGGCGCGCGGCGAGAAATCCGTGCAGGCGTTCGAACACGCGGCGCTGGACCTCGACCGCAGGCCCCGCGCCGGTGCAATGGCCGCAAGCGGTCAGCGCATGGCCCGGCCCTTCGAAAGCGAGGAATTCCTTCTCCGCCGCAGGCGTCGCCGCCGCGTCGAAGATCATTTCCGCCGGGCGCAGATGCGGCCGGGCCGCCATGGCGGCCACGAACAGGGGCGTGCGCACGCCCGCGACATTCGCCACCGCGCTGGTGGGAGACGAGTCCCACACAACGCCCTTCACCTCGTCGGCGGTGATCTCGTAGTCAGGCGTGGCGAGGATCGCATAGCCGGCGAGAAAACGCTTCACGCTGAGCTGCGCGGCGGCGCGGAAACTGCCGGCCTCGCGCGGGGCGACCGTGGGCGGGCTCGACGAGACGAGCGTGCGCCGCGCGCGTCCGCCGTCCTCGCCCACCAGAACATGGGGCGCGCGGGTGCGCGCGAGCAGGCGCACGTCGGCCTGCCAGAGCCGCGCGGACGTGGCGCCGGCCACGAAGAAAGGCATGTCGTCGGCCAGCGCCTCGCTGTCGCGCGCGGCGATCAGGGCGGAGAGACGGCGCGCATCCTCCAGAAGCCGCGTCGCCCGCGCGGCCTGCGCGACGAAAAAGGCCTTGCGGAACGCCGGCGGATATTCGCCCGCGTTGCGACCGGGGTCGAACCCGTTGCGCGGCGCGTACATGTCGAGCGCGGGGTCGCGCTGCGCGGGGCTGCTCTCTGCCACGATGGCGGGATCGAGCGCGCCCAGAAGCTCGAAAGCCTGGCCAAGCTCAGGATCGAGCAGGGCGAGCGCGTCGGCCGCCGGCAGGCCGGCGAGGCCCGCCGGATCGCAGGGCGCGATCGCGCGCGGGCCCTGGCAGGCGGCGGGGCCGTTGAGCGCGACGGCCTGATAGAAGGCCATCATCGGCGCGCCCGCGCCATGGCCCAGCAGCACGACCTGAACGACGCCCGGCTCCGCCCGCAGCCGCTCCACCCCCGCGCGCACGGCCTGCGCCTGCGCCTCGTAGCCGCCGTAGCCGAAGGGCCGGTTCACGGTCCAGGGGTCGCCGCACAATGTCGCATAGCCCGCCAGCGACAGGCGCCGGCAGGCCGGGTGGTCGAGGGAGGAGACCGTCGGGTGCATGACCAGAACGCCCACGCGCGCAGGCCCGGCGCCGGCGGGAGGACGACGCAACAGGCCATAGCCCTGCCCATGCAACGCGACATAGTCGGCCTCGCCGCCCAGGGACGGGCCGCCCTGCGCCAGCGCGG
>CAIXDD010000133.1 GCA_903918155.1 uncultured Hyphomicrobiales bacterium | reverse complement strand
GCCAGAACGAGCAGCACGACGCCCACCAGCGCCACGCGCTGCCACAGGCCCGCCCCCACAAGGAAGGCCAGCGGCGCCGCCGCCAGCAAAGCCGCGGCCTCCTGCCGCACGGCGCGCTCGGTGCGCAGCGCATGCGACAGGCCCGCGCGTGAGTTGCGGAACGCGGCGACCAGCGCCGCGAGCCCGCGCAATTCGGCTTGCGCCATTCGTTCCCCCCGAAGCGCGCCTATTCGGCGGCGCGCGCTTGTTGCGGCAGCCCGCCGCGTTCGGCCTTCAGCAGTTCGGCGACGAGAAAGGCCACTTCGATGGATTGCTCCGCATTGAGGCGCGGATCGCATGTGGTGTCGTAGCTCGAACCGAGATCGCCTTCGGAAATGGCGCGCGCGCCGCCGGTGCATTCGGTGACGTTCTTGCCCGTCATCTCCAGATGCACGCCGCCGGCGTAGGTTCCTTCGGCCTGATGGACGGCGAAGAAAGTGCGGATCTCGCTCATCACGCGATCGAAGGGGCGCGTCTTGAAGCCGCCCGCCGTGATCGTGTTGCCATGCATGGGATCGCAGGACCATACGACGCGGCGGCCCTCCCGCTTCACCGCGCGGATGAGCGAGGGCAGATGGTCCACGATTTTGTCGGAGCCGAAGCGGCAGATCAGCGTGAGGCGGCCGGGCTCGTCGTCCGGGTTCAGCGCGTCGATGAGGCGGATGAGATCCTCCGCCTTCAGCGAAGGCCCGCATTTCAGCCCGATCGGATTGCGCACGCCCCGGCAATATTCCACATGCGCATGATCGAGCTGGCGCGTGCGGTCGCCGATCCACAACATATGGCCCGAGGTCGCATAGGGATCGCCGGTGGTGGAATCGATGCGCGTGAGCGCTTGCTCATAGCCCAGCAGCAGCGCCTCATGGGACGTATAGACGTCGGTCGCGCGCAATTCCTGATGGCGCTCCGCATCGAGCCCGATGGCGCGCATGAAGGCGAGCGTCTCGGTGATGCGGTCGGCCAATTCCTGATAGCGATGGGATTGCGGGGAATCCTGCACGAAGCCCAGCATCCAGCGATGGGCGTTCTCCAGATTGGCGTAGCCGCCCGTGGCGAAGGCGCGCAAAAGATTCAGCGTGGCGGCCGACTGGCGATAGGCCTCCAGCAGGCGGCGCGGATCAGGCGTGCGCGCCTGGGGCGTGAACTCGATGTCGTTGACGATGTCGCCGCGATAGCTCGGCAGCTCCACGTCGCCGCGCGTCTCGGTTGGCGCGGAGCGGGGCTTGGCGAACTGTCCGGCGATGCGGCCCACTTTCACCACGGGCGAGGAGCCCGCGAAAGTGAGCACGACGGCCATCTGCAGGAAGACGCGGAAGAAGTCGCGGATATTGTCGGCGGAATGTTCGGCGAAGCTCTCCGCGCAATCGCCGCCCTGCAGCAGGAAGGAGCGCCCCAGCGCCACCTCGCCCAGCTCTTTCTTCAGCTTGCGCGCTTCGCCCGCGAAGACGAGCGGGGGAAAGCCCGAGAGCGTCTTCTCCACATCGGCGAGGATCGCCGCGTCGGGATAGGCCGGCGCCTGCTGGATGGGCTTGCCCCGCCAGCTTTCGCTCGTCCAGCGCTCAAGGGACGTACCGCGCTCCAATGCCATTTCGCAAACTCCGAAAGGGCCGGCGGGCCCCTGCCCGTCGACCGCTCCCCCAGTGGGGCGCTTATACACGAGGGGGTTCAGCATGGCGATACGCAGAAAGGCGATCCACCCTTGACGCAGGTCAGGTTCGGCCGCGCCTCTATCGCTCGTAGCGCGCCGAGCGCGTGCGCATGGTCACAAGCTCTTCGGCGGCGGTCGGATGAACGGCCATGGTCGCGTCGAGATCCGCCTTTTTCGCCCGCATCTTGATGGCGATTGCGATGAGCTGCGCCATTTCGCCCGCCTCATGGCCGAGAATATGGGCGCCCAGCAGCCGGTCGGTCTCCCCGTCCACGATCAGCTTCATGAGCACGCGCTCTTCGCGCCCCGACAGCGTGGCGCGCATGGGGCGGAAATTCGTCTTGTAGACATCGACGATCCGGAAGGCCGCGCGCGCGGCCTCCTCGCTCAGGCCGACCGTGCCGATCTCGGGCGTCGTGAACACGCCCGTCGCCACATCCGCATGGTCGCACGCCACGTCCTTGCCGCCGAACAGGCGATCGGCGAGCGTATGGCCTTCGCGGATCGCGACCGGCGTGAGATTGATATGGTCCGTGACGTCGCCGACGGCGAAGACCGAAGGCGCGCTCGTGCGCGACAGCGCGTCCGTCTTCACCGCGCCATTGGGCGCCAGCTCCACGCCGGCGCTCTCAAGCCCGAGGCCCCTGGTGTGCGGATCGCGCCCGGTGGCGAGCATCGCCT
>CAIXDD010000132.1 GCA_903918155.1 uncultured Hyphomicrobiales bacterium | reverse complement strand
TTTCGTCGCGCGCCTCTTTTGCGCGCGCGGCATGGGGCGGGCGGAGGCGCGCACGCTCGCCGACGTTCTGGTCTGGGCGGATCTGCGCGGCGTCGAATCCCATGGCGTGGAGCGCCTCCCCTTTTATCTGGGCCTCGTCGACAAGGGCGAGATGAACCTCGCCGCCCGCCCGCAGATCCATGATCTGGCGCCGTCGCTGTTCATGGTCGACGCCGACCGCTCCGCAGGCCCCGTGTCGATGGATCTTGCGATTCGCGAGGCTGTGCGGCGCGCGCGCATGCAGGGCTGCGCCACCGGGGTCGTGCGCCGCACGGCCCATACGGGCGCCATCGGCTATTACGCCCATTGGGCCGCGCGTCAGGGCTTCGCCGCCATCGTCTTCGGCTCGGGCCCCCCGCTCATGGCCTATGCGGGCGCGCGCGTGCCCAGCCTGTCCACGAGCCCGCTGGCGATGGCCGCGCCCGGCGGGCCCGACGGCGTGCTGATGCTCGACATGGCCAGTTCGGTGGCCTCCAACGGCCGGCTGAAACAGGCCGCGCGCAAGGGCGAGGCCATTCCGCTGGGCTGGGCGCTCGACAAGACGGGCGCCCCCACCACGGACCCCGCCGCGGCGGCCGTCGTCCTGCCGGTGGGCGGGCCCAAGGGGGCGGCCCTCGGCCTTCTGTTCGAATGCATGTCGAGCCTGCTCGCCGGCGCGCCTTTGCTCTCCGCCATGCTGGGGCCGGGCGGAAAACCCTTCCACATGCAAAGCGAGACGCTGATCGCCATCGACGTGTCGAAGTTTCGCGCGCTCGGCGATTACGATGCGGACGTGACGGCGCTCGTCGAGACCATGCGCGCCCTGCCGCGCGCGCAGGAGGACCAGCCCATCCGCATGCCGGGCGAGCGCGGCGAGGCCCTGGCGCGGCGGCGCGCCCGCGAAGGCGTGCCCCTCTCGCCCCGCCTGGCGGCGCAATTGCGCGACCTCGCCGCCGCCGCCGGGATAGCCCCGCTCGTCCCCTGAGGGTCCGGCGGCTTCCGCCGATCCGACTCTTGCGCGAACGCGCGCAGACATTATCGTGTTGCGAAGGATTCGGAGCGCGATGACGAACGACCAGCAGGCAGGAGTGGCGCAGCCGCCAAAGGCGCCGAAATCGCCGAGCCGCCGCGAGCAAGTGGCCGCTCTGCCGTTTCGCCGCGCGCCCGATCTGCAGGTTCTGTTGGTCTCCTCGCTGGAATCGCGCCGCTGGATCGTGCCGAAAGGCTGGCCCATGAAGGGGCGCAGCGCCAGCGAGGCCGCCGCGCGCGAAGCCTTCGAGGAGGCCGGCGTCAAGGGCGAGATCGCGCAGGCGCCGCTGGGCGCCTATACCTACGACAAGCGCAAGAAGAACGGCTCCGTCCTGCGTTGCGACGTGGACGTATTCCCGCTCGAAGTGCGCAAGCAGGCGGCGAACTGGCCCGAGAAGGCGCTGCGGACGCAGCGCTGGTGCTCATGGCGGGAGGCCGCCGAACTGGTGGACGACACCGAGCTGGGCGATCTCATCCGCGCCTTCGCCGCCTCGCCGCTGCGCGCCGACCAAGGCGTGTCCTGACCTCTAGAGCATGTTGGGCAGCACGCGGTCGGGCGGACGATGCCCGTCCATGAACGTCTTCACGTTCACGATCACCTTCTCGCCCATGTCGATGCGCCCTTCATGCGTGGCGGAGCCCATATGCGGCAGCAAGGTGACCTTGCCCGCCTTGGCGAGCCGCAGCAGCTTGTTGGGCACGGCGGGCTCGTGTTCGAACACGTCGAGCCCGGCGCCGGCGATGTCGCCCGCCTCCAGCATTTTCGTGAGCGTGAGTTCGTCGATGATTTCGCCGCGCGCCGTATTGACGACGATCGCGCTGGGCCGCAGCAGTTTCAGCCGCCGCGCCGACAGGAGATGATAGGTCGCCGGCGTATGCGGGCAATTCACCGACACGATGTCCATGCGCGCGAGCATCTGGTCGAGCGAATCCCAATAGGTCGCCTCCAGCGCTTCCTCGACGCCGGCCGCCACGCGTCGCCGATTGTGATAATGAATCGACAGGCCGAAGGATTTCGCGCGTCTGGCGACCGCCTGTCCGATGCGGCCCATGCCGACGATGCCCAGCCTCTTGCCGGCGATGCGGCTGCCCAGCATCCAGGTCGGCGACCAGCCGGTCCATTCGCCGGCGGTGATCGTATGGGCGCCTTCCACCACGCGGCGGGCCACGGCGAGGATGAGCGCCATCGTCATGTCGGCGGTGTCGTCCGTGAGGACGCCCGGCGTATTGGTGACGGTCAATCCGCGCTTCACGGCCGCCGCCACGTCGATATTGTCGACGCCGTTTCCGAAATTGGCGATGAGCTTGAGATTGTCGCCCGCCTGTTCGATGAGCTGCGCGTCGATCCGGTCGGTGACGGTGGGCACGAGCACGTCGGCCGTGCGCAGGGCCTGCGCCAGTTCGGCCTGCGACAGGGGCGCGTCCGACACGTTGAGCCGCGTGTCGAACAATTCGCACATGCGCGTCTCCACGACGTCCGGCAGCTTGCGCGTCACGACCACGATGGGCTTCTTGCGGACCATGCTTGCGACCTCGCTTGGCTTGCGTCTCTGGTTGGCGTCTCTGCTTGCGTCCCGGCTTGCGTCCAAGCTTGCGGCGCGCCCTTGGCGTGCGCGGGCGCCGCGGGGCGGCTTGCAGGCCCGGCGGGGGCATGCCAGTCGCTTTTGTTCACCGACCCTTAACGCCGTTGGGGCGAAGGTTCGCCGCCGCCCGCGCGAAGCGGGAGGGCAGTAAGACATAATGGCGGGCGGGCGCAAGGCGTATGCCGGCGGTTCGCAGGGGTTCGGAGTTGGTCGATATGCAGCGTGCGGGGATGTGGGGCGGCGGAGCTGGCGGGAGAACGGCTTTGGCGCTTCTGCTCTTGCTTGGCGGCGCGGGTCCGGCCGCGGCCGCGCAGGTGGGGCCCGTGAGCGGCCTGCCCATGCCCCGCTACGTCAGCCTGAAATCCGACCGGGTGAATCTGCGCGAGGGCCCTTCCAAGGAGCATCGCACCGCCTGGGTCTTCCAGCGCGCGGGCCTGCCGGTGGAGATCGTCGCCGAATTCGACAATTGGCGGCGCATCCGCGATTCGGAGGGCTCCGAGGGCTGGGTCCTGCATTCGCTGCTGTCGGGCCGGCGCACGGCGCTGGTGGCGCCCTGGCGCAAGGGCGAGGTGGTGCCGCTCATGACGCAAGCCGGCGGGGGCGGCGTGGCCGCCAATCTGCAGACCGGCCTCGTGGTGACCGTGCGCCGCTGCGACCGCTCCTGGTGCCGCGTGTCCGGCCGCGAATTCGACGGATTCGTAGACCAGAAGATGCTTTGGGGCGTCTACGCCGACGAGCGCGTGGACTAGCCGAAAACTCCCGCCGCCGCTTCCCCTCCGGGCGCTTTCGGGCGCCGTCGGCCTGTGTTAGAGACCAAATTCGACCGGCCGCTCGCCGGCGATTCCCTCCGGCCGGGCCGGACAGGCAACAAGGCTGAGACGACATGGGCGAGAGGCGTTCGAGCTTCGGATATGAGGATCTGCTGGCCTGCGGCCGCGGCGAATTGTTCGGTCCGGGCAACGCCCAATTGCCGCTGCCCCCGATGCTGATGTTCGACCGCATCGTCGAAATCTCCGAGACCGGCGGCGCCAATGGCAAGGGCCATGTGCGCGCCGAATTCGACATCAAGCCGGACCTCTGGTTTTTCGGCTGCCATTTCAAGGGCGACCCCGTCATGCCGGGTTGCCTGGGCGTGGACGCGCTCTGGCAGCTCGTCGGCTTTTATCTGGGCTGGCTGGGTTCCCCCGGCCGCGGCCGCGCGCTGGGCGTGGGCGAGGTGAAATTCACCGACCAGGTCCTGCCCACGGTCAAGCAGGTGGTCTATGGCGTGGACTTCAAGCGCGTGTTCCGCGGCAAGCTCGTTCTGGGCATCGCCGACGGCTGGCTTGAGGCCGACGGCCGCAGGATTTACGAGGCCAAGGACCTTCGGGTCGGCCTGTTTCAGCCGGACGCGCCGGCCACGGCCTGATCCCGCGCCCTCTCCATTCGCCGGAGGACTCCAATGAGACGCGTCGTCGTCACCGGAATGGGCATCGTCTCCGCCATCGGAGATGACGCCCAGCAAGTCGCCGCATCCCTGCGCGCGGCCCGCTCGGGCATTTCCCATGCGCCCAAATACGCCGAACTCGGCTTCCGCAGCCAGGTGCACGGCCAGCCGAAGCTCGATCCCGAGCAGGTGGTCGACCGCCGCGCCATGCGCTTTCATGGCGGCGGCACGGGCTGGAACCATGTCGCCATGGATCAGGCGATCGCCGATTCCGGCCTTGAGGCGCATGACGTCTCCAACGAGCGCACCGGCATCATCATGGGCTCCGGCGGCCCCTCCACGCGCACGCTGATCGAGGCGGCCGACATCACCCGCACCAAGGGCCCCAAGCGCGTGGGCCCCTTCGCGGTGCCCAAGGCCATGTCCTCCACGGCGTCTGCGACGCTGGCCACCTGGTTCAAGATCAAGGGCTGGAATTATTCCATCTCCTCGGCCTGCGCGACCTCCTCCCATTGCATCGGCAACGCCGCCGAACTCATCCAATGGGGCAAGCAGGACGTCATGTTCGCCGGCGGCTGCGAGGAGCTGGACTGGTCGCTGTCGGTCCTGTTCGACGCGATGGGCGCCATGTCCTCCTCCTACAACGATCGGCCGGCGACGGCGTCGCGCGCTTATGACAAGAACCGCGACGGTTTCGTCATCGCCGGCGGCGCCGGCGTTCTGGTGCTCGAAGAATATGAGCGCGCGAAGGCGCGCGGCGCGAAGATCTACGCCGAACTCGCCGGATATGGCGCGACGTCGGACGGCCACGACATGGTGGCGCCGTCGGGAGAAGGCGCCGAGCGCTGCATGCGCATGGCTCTGGCCGGCCTCAAGACGCCGATCGATTACGTGAATCCGCACGCCACCTCGACTCCCGTCGGCGACGCCAAGGAGATCGAGGCCTTGCGCAAGGTGTTCGGCGCCGGCGCCAAATGCCCGCCGATCTCCGCCACCAAATCGCTCACCGGCCATTCGCTGGGCGCGGCCGGCGTGCAGGAGGCGATCTATTCGCTGCTCATGATGCAGAACGGCTTCATCCCCGAGAGCGCGAATATCGAGGAGCTGGATCCCGATTTCGCCGACATGAACATCGTGCGTGCGCGTCAGGACGGCGTGGCCCTGCGCGCGGTGCTTTCCAATTCGTTCGGCTTCGGCGGAACCAACGCGTCTTTGGTGTTCAAACATGTCGATGCATGATCGGGAGGCGTCGCGCACGCCCATAGGCGATCTGATGAAAGGCAAGCGCGGCCTCATCATGGGCGTCGCCAACGACCATTCCATCGCCTGGGGCATCGCCAAGGCCGCCTCCGCGCAAGGCGCGGAGCTCGCCTTCACCTATCAGGGCGAGGCGCTCGGCAAGCGCGTGAAGCCGCTGGCCGAAAGCCTCGGCTCCTCGCTGGTCCTGCCCTGCGACGTGGAGAATCTCGCCTCCGTCGATTCCCTGTTCGACGCCTTGGGCGCGCAGTGGGGCTCCATCGATTTCGCGGTGCACGCCATCGGCTTTTCCGACAAGAACGAGCTGAAGGGCCGCTATGTCGACGCCACGACGCGCGAGAATTTCAGCCGCACCATGGTGGTCTCGGCCTTCTCCTTCACGGAAATGGCCCAGCGCGCCGCCAGGATCATGCCCCATGGCGGCTCGCTGCTCACGCTCACCTATGGCGGCTCCACGCGCGTCATGCCCAATTACAACGTGATGGGCGTCGCGAAGGCGGCTCTGGAGGCGAGCGTGCGCTATCTCGCCGCCGATCTCGGACCCGCAGGCATCCGCGTGAACGCGATTTCGGCCGGGCCCATCCGCACATTGGCGGGCGCGGGCATCGGCGACGCGCGCTCGATGTTCAATTACCAGAAGCAGCATTCCCCGCTGCGCCGCAGCCTCGACATCGAGGACGTGGGCGGCGCCGCGCTCTACATGCTCTCCGATCTTTCCTCGGGCGTCACCGGCGAGATCCATTTCGTGGACGCCGGCTATAACGTCATCTCCATGCCGCGGCCGGAAGATCTCGCCGCGCAATGAGGGCGCCGGCGCGCCTTAGCGCGCCCCGCCGATCCGCGCTTCGCGCTCGCGTTCGGCGACGGCGAGATAGAACATGCGCTTCTGCTCCACGCGCGCGCGCGCCAGCGAATCGAGAATGAGCCCGCAGGCGAACAGCAGGCTCGCGATGAGCGCGAGCCCGGTGCACAGGACCGCGGTGGGCAATCTGGGCACCAGTCCGGTGAGCGCGAAGTCCCGCAGGATGGGCGCGGCGAGCGCGAGCGACAGGGCGGCGGTCGCGCCGGCCAGCGCGCCGAAGAACAGCATCGGCCGCGTCTCCTTCACGAGGATCGCCATCGTCTTCAGGATGCGCGCGCCGTCGCGGACCGAGCGCAGTTTCGAGGCGGAGCCTTGCGCGCGCGGACCATAGGGCGTCTCCATTTCGCGCACCGGCAGGCGCAACAGGCCCGCATGCACCGACAATTCGGTCTCGATCTCGAAACCGTCGGACGCTGCGGGAAAGCTTTTCACGAAACGGCGCGAGAAGGCGCGGTAGCCGGAGAACACATCGGCGAAAGCGTCGTTGAACAGGAGCCGATGCAGCCGGTTGAACAGGCGATTGCCCAGCGCATGGCCGGTGCGGTGCGCATTGGCCGAAACGCCCGCCCGCGCGCCCACCACCATGTCGAGCCGTTCGCGCGTCAGCGTCTCGACAAGCGCAGGCGCCCAGGCGGCGTCATAGGTGCCGTCGCCGTCGGCCATCAGATAGACGTCCGCCTCCACCTCGGCGAACATGCGCCGCACCACATTGCCCTTGCCCCGGCGCGGCTCGGCCACCACCTCCGCGCCCGCCGCTGCGGCGACAGGGGCGGTGTTGTCGGTGGAGCCGTTGTCGAACACGATGACGCGCGCCTGCGGCAGCGCCGCGCGAAAGGCGCGCACGACCTTGCCGATGCTGATCTCCTCATTGAGGCAGGGCAGCAGAACCGCCACGCGCGGCGCATGGTCGGGCCTGTCCTGAACGCTGCGGCGCAGATGCGGCGCCGCCTCCGCCAGCGCCTGCGCGAGGGCTGCGGTCTCGGGCGCGCTTCGGGAGAGGGAGGCGGGGGCGGCGTGCATGGCGGATCCGGCGCTTAACTTCAGCTCAACCAATATCGGCCTAATGGTTGACGGATGATGAACGCCGACGCCGCCACCCTTTCGCCCGCAGGCTCGCGCCTGTCCGCCGCCTTCGTCCCCGCCTGCGCCTTTCTCGTCCTGCTCGCCATGTCGTGGACGCAAATTCCTCCCGTCTGGACGACGGGCGCTTTCGGCGACACCGACGACGCCTTGCGCATGACGCAGGTGCGCGACCTGCTCGCGGGCCAATCCTGGTTCGACCTCGCGCAACGACGCATGGCGGCGCCGGAGGGCGCGCCGATGCATTGGACGCGCGTCGTGGATGCGCCGCTCGCCGCCCTGATCAGCCTTGCGGGCCTGGCGTTCGAGCCTGCGCGCGCCGAAGCGCTGGCGCGCCTGCTTTATTCCTCCGCCTTGCTCGCGCTGCTGCTGGCGGGCGCCGCGCGTCTCGCGCGGGTCCTGATGGGGGAGGAAGGCGTCGCGCCCGTTCTGGCGAGCGTCGCGCTGTCGGGCGCGGTCTTCGGCCAATTCATCTGGGGCCGCATCGATCATCACGCCTTGCAGCTCGTCCTGCTCGTCTTCGTGCTGGAGGCGGGCTTGCGCGCGCTCGATCCGCGTCATCCGCGCGCGGGCGCGCGCGCGGGCGCCTTGTCCGCGCTGTCGCTATGCGTGAGCGTCGAGAACGCGCCGCTGGTCGCCGGCGCCTGCGCGCTCCTGCCCCTGCGCTGGATCGTGGACGGCCAAGGGCGCGCCGCCCTCGCCTGGCTCGCTGCGGGCCTTGCGGGCGCCTTGTCCGCCGGCGCGCTGGTCTTCATCCCCGCCGGCGCGCTGGCGAGCCGGGCCTGCGATTCCTTTTCGCCCGCTTACGCCCTTGCGGGCGCGTGCGCCTGCGTCGCGCTGGCCGCGCTCTGGGCTCTTGCGCCGCGGCTGGCGTCCTGGCGCGCGCGCGCGGCGAGCGCGGTCGGGCTCGGCGCGTTCGCCGCAGGCTGCGTGGCGTTCGCCCATCCCCAATGCCTGCGCCATCCTTACGGCGCGATCGATCCGCTGGTGCGCGACATCTGGCTGGCGAACGTGCCGGAGGCGCGCAGTTTCCTTGCGCTGTGGCGCGAGGACGCCGCGGATGGTTTCGTCTTCGCGGCGCCCTTGCTGCTCGCCTCCTGCGCGCTGGTCTGGGCGATCCTGTCCACGCGCGGCCTCATGCGCTTGCGCTGGATCGCGCTGGGCGGCATGGGCCTTGTGGCCTGGGCGCTCATCCTCGTCGAGGTGCGCTCCTTCTGGCAGGCCTTGTTCGTTTTGTCCTGGAGCGTCGCTTACGCGGGCCTTTGGGCGCAACGACAAGGCGGGGCGAGATGGCTCGCCTTCGCGCCGCTCGTCATCGCCTCTCCGATTTTCTGGGCGATGGCGAAGGCGATTGCGCAGGACGCGCCCGCCGCGCGCGCATCCGCCGCCTGTTACGAACCCTCTTCCTATGCGTCATTGGCCGCACTTGCGCCGGGGCGCGTTCTCGCGCCGATCAATCTGGGCTCGCATGTGCTCGCCCACACGCATCACGACGTGCTCGGCGGCGCCTATCATCGCCTGTCCGCCGCCAATCGACGTTTGCTTGAGATGTTTCTTGCGGCTCCCGAAGAAGCGCGCGGCCTGATGCGCGCGGCGGGCGTGCGCTATGTGGCGACCTGTTTCGATGCGCAAACGCTCGCCTCCTTCACGCGTCGCGCGCCGCAAGGACTTGCGGCCACGCTCGCGCGCGGCGATGCGCGCATCGATTGGCTGTTTGAACATTCGATCAAAGACGCCCCCATGCGCGTTTACGAAGCCCGGTGACGCGCGTCGGATGACCAAACCTTAATTTGATCTCCGGCCCGCGCGGGCCTAGCCTCGTCGTCAGCCTCGCAATGGAGATCGCATTATGCGCAACAAGCTCGCTCTCTTGGTGTCCACCAGTCTTTGCGCCGCCGCGCTGATCGGCGTCGCCGCCGCGCAGCAGACGCCGCCCGCCGCGCCGCCGACCCAGCAGAGCTCGCCGCCTTCCGGCGCAGGTTCCGGCGCAGGTCCCGGTCAGGGCATGATGGGACAGGGCATGGGGCAAGGCATGGGACCCGGCATGATGGGACAAGGCATGGGACCCGGCATGGGACCCGGCATGCGGCAGGGGATGCAGGATCGCGGCGGCATGGGTTCAGGCATGGGTTCAGGCATGGGCATGGGCATGAGGGGCGGTTGGGACGGCGCCTCGGAACAGGACCGCGCCGCCTTTCTCGCAGCGCATCTGGCTGCGGTGAAGGCCGGCCTCCTGCTCACGCCCGATCAGGAAAAGCTCTGGCCCGCAGTGGAAAGCGCGATTCGCGATGCGCAGAAACAGCGTCAGGCTTGGCGTGAGCGCATCCAGAAGGAAGGCCAGCTCGCCAATCCGGTCGAGTCCCTGCGGCGCGCGAGCGAACTGACCAGCCAGCGCGGCGAAACCATGAAGCGCGTCGCAGACGCCGCTGGCCCGCTCTACAACACGCTCTCCGACGAGCAGAAGCGGCGCCTGCGCATGATCGGCATGTCGCATGGCGGGGGCATGATGGGCATGGGCATGACGGGCATGGGAGAAGGCCGACATGCGGGTCATCATGCAGGCCGTCACGAAGGTCGTCATGAGGGCCGTCATGAGGGCCGCGGCGCCGGGCGTCACGACCATCACGAAGGCTATGGTCGCGGCGGCCGTCATCCCTCCGACGAACGCGGGCGCGGCGGTTACGGGCGCATGAACGACGACGGGCGTTTCGGCGGCTTCGATCGCGGCTCCGGGCTTGGCGATTGGCGCAATCTCTGACGCGCTGACGTCGGAAAAGCCCGCGGCGCGTCCGCGGGCTTTTCTTCGCGCGCGTTCTGCGGCAAGCATGGACCATGTTCGAATCCGCGCGCGCGGCTTTGCCGCAAGTTTTCTCTCCCGCCTTTCGCGCCGTGCTGGTGAAAGTGCTGGCGCTGACGCTGGCCTTGCTGACGCTGGCGTGGTTCGGCCTGAACAGGCTGATCGACTCCTATATCGCCGTGTCCAATCCATGGCTGGCGACGATCCTCTCGTTTCTTACGGGCGTTGGCCTGATTCTCGGCCTCGCCTTCGTCATGGCGCCGACCTCCTCGCTCGTGGCGGGTTTCTTTCTCGACGAGCTTGCGGAGCAGGCGGAGCGCGAGATCGCGCCGGCCGGCCGCGTCGGGCGCGCCTTGCCTGCGGGTCGCTCCATCTGGCTGGCGGCGAAATTCGCGCTCGTGTCGCTGGGCGTGAATCTTCTCGCGCTCACCCTGCTGCTCGTGCCGGGCGTCAATATCGTGGCCTTCCTGTCGGCCAATTCCTATTTGCTGGGGCGGGAATATTTTGAGCTGGCGGCCTTGCGCTATCGCCCGCTCGAGGAGGTGCGCGCGCTGCGCCGGCGCCATGCGTTCTATTTGTTCGTCGCCGGCTTTCCGCTCGCGCTGTTCGTCTCGACGCCGCTTCTCAACATGCTGACGCCGCTGTTCGGCGTCGCCTATATGGCGCGCGTCCACCAGCGGCTTGCGCCGGTGGATGTGATCGAGTCACGCGCCGGATGAGGCGTGCGGCGGGTTCGGGCGTCCGAACTGGCCCGACTTGCGATAGCGGTAGAGATAGCCCGGCGCGATCGCCTCATAGGAGTCAGGCTTGATGCCGAAGGCGGTGAGCGTGCGTCCTTCCGCGATCGCCTCCTGCGAAACGACATTATCGTTCTCGAGCAGTTTCACCTGATCGCGCGTGATGAGGAACATCGCGGGCATCAGGCCGAGGCTTGCGACGCGCGCGGTTTCGATGAACAGCGCGATGGCCCGCGCCGCAGGGAAGGGGACCGGCGCCAGCAGGCGCTTGCGTCCCGTCTGGTCGCAGATGAATTGCATGAGCTGGCGGAAGGTCGCCACGTCCGGCCCGCCCAGTTCATAGGTGCGGCCCGCCGTCGCGGGATCGTCGAGCGCGATGGCGACGGCCTCCGCCACGTCGCCCACATAGACGGGCTGGAACCGCGCGCCGCCGCCCCCGATCAAGGGCAGGGCGGGCGAGACGCGCGCCATGGCGGCGAAGCGATTGAAGAAATCATCCTCCGGCCCGAACACGACGGAGGGGCGCATGACGACGGCTTCGGGAAATTCCTCGCGCGCCGCCGCTTCGCCCGCCGCCTTGGTGCGCGCGTAGAGCGAGGGCGAATCGGGATCGGCGCCGATGGCGGAGACATGGACGAGCGCTTGCGCGCCGGCGGCTTTCGCCTCGCGCGCCACGATGCGCGCGCCGAAGGCGTGCACGGCGTCGAAGCGCTGGCGCCCGCTTTCCGTCAGCACGCCGACGAGATTCACTGCCGCATCGGCGCCGCGCAAGGCCGCCTTCACCGAATCGGGGAAGCGCACGTTCGCCTGCACCGCATGGATCTGGCCCACGCGTCCCAGCGGCTGCAGATGTCCCGTCAGGTCGGGCCTGCGGCACGCCACGCGCACGCGCCAGCCGCGCTTGGCGAGGGAGCGCACCACATGGCGCCCGAGAAAGCCGCCGCCGCCGAAGACGACCGCGAGCCGGCCCGAGGGATTCTGCGTTTCAGTCATGAGGAAAATCCGTTTGCGCCTGCGCCCGGCCAGCCTTCGCCCGGCAGTCGTGGGGCTTCCATAATCGACGGGCGGGAGGCTGTACAGTCGCCCTTCGGCGCGCCGCCGCAAGCCGCCGGGACCCTCGGGGCTTCAGCGCGGCCGGCCTGCGCGCGCCCGGATCGGCCGCGCCGTTGCGCGCCGGGATAAAGAGGCTGGCCGCGCCGGCGCGCATTGACAAGCCCCACGCCTGACCCGTAAGAGACGCCGCGTGCCCAGGTGGCGGAATTGGTAGACGCGCTGGTTTCAGGTACCAGTGACCTAACAGTCGTGAAGGTTCGAGTCCTTTCCTGGGCACCATTTCCCGAACATGATCTCCTGCCCTCGGCGCCGGGCGGTCGCATGACCGGCGCGGCGGGCCGCGCGGGGGCGGCGTCTCCGCCCGCAGCGTAAGCTCAGGCGTTCGAAGGCTCGCCGTCGCGGTTCCGCCGCAAGGGCGTTGCGAAAGTCGCGCCGGACGCGGCTTCGTGCTATGCGCCATGACGCAATTTCCGGAGCCGAGGCCATGACCATCCGCGTCCACCAGGGCGACCTTCCCGCCGATTACGCGCCCGGCGCTGCCGTCGCCATCGACACCGAGACGCTGGGTCTCAACCCTCATCGCGACCGTTTGTGCGTGGTGCAGCTGTCGCGCGGCGACGGCGGCGCCGATCTCGTGCAGATCGCCCGCGGTCAGGCCCGCGCGCCCCATCTGGAGCGCCTGCTCGCCGATCCGCAGGTGACGAAGATTTTCCACTTCGCCCGGTTCGACGTCGCGGTCCTCTTCCACGCCTTCGGCGTGATGACGCAAAACGTCTATTGCACCAAGATCGCCTCCAAGCTCGTGCGCACCTATACCGACCGGCACGGCCTGAAGGATCTCGTGCGCGAATTGGCGGGCGTGGATTTGTCCAAACAGCAGCAATCCTCCGATTGGGCGGCGCCGGTCCTCAGCGAGGCGCAGATCGCCTACGCCGCCTCCGACGTGCTGCATCTGCACGCGCTGCGCGAGCGGCTCGACGTCATGCTCGCGCGCGAAGGCCGCGCGGAGATCGCGGCCGCCTGTTTCGCCTTCCTGCCGACGCGGGCGCGGCTGGACCTCATGGGCTGGCCCGAGAACGACATCTTCTCCCACGAATGACCGAGCGCGCTCTCCACATGGACGCGCGCCGGCGCCCCTCGCCCGCAACGCCTGCGGCGCGCGCGCCGCCCATCGATCGCGCGCGCGCCTTTCGCGACGCGGGCCGCCACAGCGCGCGCGTGCGCCTGCTGCGCTGGGGAATCGTCGCCT
>CAIXDD010000131.1 GCA_903918155.1 uncultured Hyphomicrobiales bacterium | reverse complement strand
TTCGACTTCGCCTTCAACCAGACGCCCTACACGTTCGAATATTTCGGCGACCGCGGCGGCAATTGGTTCGGCACGCTGCGTCCGCGCCTCGGCTATGCGATGGACCGCACGCTCCTTTACGTGACGGGCGGTCTGGCCTTCGGCCCGAGCCGCGACGGCGGCTACGCCCGCGTGGTGGACGCCGGCGGCGTGGTGGCGGAATGGCGCTCGACCGGCGACAACGGCTCCAATTGGGGCTGGACGCTGGGCGGCGGCATCGAGCATGCCTTCAGCGCCAATTGGACGGCGAAGCTCGAGTATCTCTATGTGAAGCTGGACGACGGCTCGCGCACGCTGACCGCGGTCGGCCGCACGGACCTGCCCAGCATCGTGGCGCGCAACGACGACAAGTTCCACGTCGTGCGCGTGGGCCTGAACTACAAGTTCGGCGGCGCGTCGGCGGCCGCGCCGGTTCTCGCCCGCTATTAAGGCGAAACCTCCTCCCCGCTCAGGCGAATGAGAGAGCCCGGCCTTGCGCCGGGCTCTTTTTCGCTCAGACGCCGCGCCGCGCCCTTGCCACCCCCGGCGGCGGCGTGGCAAGCCATCGCCATGAAGCCACACGATCACGTCGCCCCGCACGCCGCCGAAGGCGGGCCTGCGCGTCCCGCCCCGCGCATCTCCTTCGTCTCCCTCGGCTGCCCCAAGGCGCTGGTGGATTCCGAACGCATCCTCACCAGCCTGCGCGCGGAAGGCTACGAACTCACCAAATCCCATGCGGGCGCCGATGCGGTGATCGTCAACACCTGCGGCTTTCTGGATTCCGCCAAGCGCGAGTCGCTGGAGGCGATCGGCGCGGGCCTGCGCGAGAACGGCAAGGTCATCGTGACCGGCTGCATGGGCGCGCAGCCCGACGAAGTGCGCGCCGCTTATCCCAACGTGCTCGCGATCACCGGCCCGCAGGCCTATGAAAGCGTCATGGCGGCGGTGCATGAAGCCGCGCCCCCGGCGCATGATCCCTTCCTCGATCTCGTGCCTCCGCAAGGCGTCAAGCTCACCCCGCGCCATTACGCCTATCTGAAAATCTCCGAAGGCTGCAACAACACCTGCTCCTTCTGCATCATTCCCGACCTGCGCGGAAAGCTCGTGTCGCGTTCCGCCGCCGACGTGTTGCGGGAAGCCGAGAAACTCGTGAAGGCGGGCGTGAAGGAATTGCTCGTCATCTCGCAGGATACGTCAGCCTATGGCGTGGACGTGAAATATGCGCAGAGCCAATGGGGGGATCGCACGGTGCGCGCGCGTTTCCTCGATCTGGCGCGCGAACTGGGCTCGCTGGGCGCATGGGTGCGCCTGCATTACGTCTATCCCTATCCGCATGTGGACGAAGCCATCGAGCTGATGGCCGAAGGACTCGTGCTGCCCTATCTCGACGTGCCGTTCCAGCACGCCTCGCCGAAGGTTCTGAAGGCGATGAAGCGGCCGGGCAATCAGGAAAAGACGCTGGAGCGCGTGCGGCGCTGGCGCGAGATCTGCCCCGATCTCGCCATCCGCTCGACCTTCATCGTGGGCTTTCCCGGCGAGACGGAAGAGGATTTCGAATTCCTGCTCG